>JALEZF010000105.1 GCA_022773025.1 Clostridium sp.
TTATAAAAAGATGACTTTTGCATATTGCAAAAGTCATCCTCATATTATAGGTCAAATTTTAAACTATTGTTGATTCGCTAATTTCTTATAGTTTTCTAATCTTTCCATAGCATCTCTATGAGTCTTTTCAAATAAAGCATCTGCTGCTTCTGGGAATGCCTTAGCAAGTGAAGCATATCTAACTTCTCCCATTAAGAATTCCTTAAAGTCTGCAGTTGGCTCCTTAGAGTCTAATGTGAATGGATTCTTTCCAGCTTCTTTTAATTCTGGATTGAATCTGTACATTTGCCAGTATCCACATGCAGTAGCTCTCTTAGCTTCTTCTTGGCTTGAACTCATACCAATCTTAATTCCGTGGTTGATACATGGTGCATAACCTATTATTAAAGATGGTCCATGATAAGCTTCAGCTTCAGCTATTGCCTTAAGAACTTGGTTTCTGTCAGCTCCCATGTTAATTTGTGCTACGTATACATAACCATAGCTCATAGCCATCATTCCAAGGTCTTTCTTCTTAGTCTTCTTACCTGATGCAGCAAATTTAGCTATTGCAGCAGTTGGAGTAGATTTAGAAGATTGTCCACCTGTATTAGAGTAAACTTCTGTATCAAATACAAATATGTTTACATCTTCTCCAGAAGCTAGTACGTGGTCAACTCCACCGTATCCGATATCGTAAGCCCAACCGTCTCCTCCGAAGATCCATTGAGATCTCTTAACGAAGTAGTCTTTTTCAGCTAAGATTTCCTTAGCAGCTTCTGTTCCTGATTTTTCTAGAGCTAAAGCTAATTTGTCTGCTCTTTCTCTAGTTCCAGCACCTTCATTCATGTTGTCTAACCAGTCTTGTAATTCAGCCTTAGCTGGATCTCCTGCTTCTATAGCAGCCTTAGCTTTTTCAGCTATAGCTTCTCTTATAGCCTTAACTCCTAAGAACATACCTAATCCGAATTCAGCATTGTCTTCGAATAATGAGTTAGCCCAAGCTGGACCATGTCCATTGTGGTTCTTAGTGTATGGAGTTGAAGGAGCAGATCCTCCCCAAATTGATGAACATCCTGTTGCGTTAGCAATCATCATTCTGTCACCAAATAATTGAGTTATAAGCTTAGCGTATGGAGTTTCTCCACAACCTGCACAAGCTCCAGAGAACTCAAGTAATGGCTTTTCAAATTGGCTACCCTTAACTGTAGTGTTCTTCATTGGATTAGCTTTTGGAGATACTTCGTCTATTAGGTATTCCCAAGCTTCTATTTGATCGTGTTGGCTTTCTTGTGGCTTCATTTCTAGTGCATTTACTGGACAGATTTGAGCACAGTTTGAACATCCAGTACAATCAAGTGGTGCTATTGCCATAGCATATGATAATGTTTCTTCAGTCTTTATTCCTTTAGCTGCTACTATCTTAGTAACTTCTGGAGCTGCTGCCTTTTCTGCATCATTTACAAGAATTGGTCTTATAGCAGCATGTGGACATACTAAAGAACATTGGTTACATTGGATACACTTGTCCATATTCCATTCTGGAACATTTACAGCGATTCCTCTCTTTTCGAATGCTGCAGTACCAGCTTCGAAAGTACCATCTTCCATTCCTACGAATGTTGAAACAGGAAGAGAATCTCCTTCTTGTCTGTTCATTGGGATAACTATATTCTTAACGAATTCAGAAGCGTTCTTTATTGGAGCAACTTCTTCATCCTTAGCATCCTTCCATGATTCAGGAATTTCGATTGCAACTATTGATTCGATTCCCTTATCTATAGCAGCGTTGTTCATGTTAACAACTTTTTCACCCTTCTTACCATAAGAAGTTACAACTGCAGCTTTTAAGTACTTAACAGCATCTTCAACTGGGATAATGTTAGCTAACTTGAAGAAAGCAGATTGCATTATCATGTTGATTCTTCCACCAAGACCTATTTCTTGAGCAATTCCAACAGCATTTATAGTGTAGAACTTGATGTTGTTCTTAGCCATAAATCTCTTGTAGTAAGCTGGTAATTTTTCATCTAATTCTTCTGGAGTCCAGATAGTATTTAATAAGAAAGTACATCCTGGCTTTAATCCATCAAGAACGTTATATTTGTGTACATATGATTGGTTAGAACAAGAAATGAAGTCTGCCTTATTGATTAGATATGGTGACTTAATTGCTTTCTTACCAAATCTTAAGTGAGATACTGTTATTCCACCTGACTTCTTAGAGTCATAGAAGAAGTATCCTTGAGCATACATGTCTGTATGGTCTCCAATGATCTTTATAGCACTCTTGTTTGCTCCAACAGTACCATCTGATCCTAATCCCCAGAACTTACAAGCTGTAGTTCCAGCTGGAGTAGCATCTATATCTTCAGTTACTTCTAATGAAGTATTTGTAACGTCATCAACTATTCCTATAGTGAATCCATTCTTTGGTTCTTCCTTTGCTAAGTTTGCATAAACTGCAGCAATATGTCCTGGGTTTGGATCCTTTGATCCTAATCCAAATCTTCCTCCAACTATTACTGGAGCATTTTCTTTTCCATAGTATGCATTTCTAACATCTAAGTATAATGGTTCTCCATCACAGCCTGGTTCCTTAGTCTTGTCAAGAACAGCAATCTTCTTAACAGTTGCTGGGATAGCTGCTAATAATTTTTCTATTGAGAATGGTCTGTATAGTCTTACTTTTACAAGACCAACTTTTTCTCCATGTGCATTTAAGTAATCTATAGTTTCTTCAACTACGTCTGTAACTGAACCCATAGCTATTATTACTCTATCAGCATCTTCTGCTCCATAGTAGTTAAAGCAATGATACTCTCTTCCAGTTATCTTAGAAATCTCAGCCATGTATTCTTCAACGATTTCTGGTAATTCGTTGTAGAATCTGTTAACTGATTCTCTTTCTTGGAAGTATATATCTGCGTTTTGTGCAGTTCCTCTTGTTACAGGATGATTTGGGTTTAATGCTCTAGCTCTGAAAGCTTTAACTGCATCCCAGTCAACTAACTTAGCTAATTCATCATACTCAAGTAATTCTATCTTTTGAATTTCGTGAGAAGTTCTGAATCCATCAAAGAAACTTAAAAATGGAATTCTTGACTTAATAGCACTTAAATGTGCTACAGCTGCTAAATCCATAACTTCTTGTACTGATCCTTCTGCAAGCATTGCAAAACCAGTTTGTCTTGTTGCCATAACGTCTTGGTGGTCACCAAAGATGTTTAATGATGAAGTTGCTAATGCTCTAGCAGATACATGGAATACTCCTGGTAACATTTCTCCAGATATCTTGTACATATTTGGGATCATTAATAATAATCCTTGAGATGCTGTATAAGTTGTAGTTAATGCACCTGCTTGTAATGAACCGTGAACCGCACCTGCTGCTCCTGCTTCTGATTGCATCTCCATAACTTTTACAGTTTGTCCAAAAATATTTTTTCTTCCTTGTGCTGCCCACTCATCTACGTGCTCAGCCATTGGTGATGATGGTGTGATTGGATATATTGCAGCTACTTCAGTAAATGCATAAGATACGTGAGCTGCTGCGGTATTTCCATCCATAGTTTTCATTTTTCTCATTGCTCATCTGACCTCTCTTCCATTAAGCTTTATAATTAACTTTAATACTCTGAATAATCTAACTCTATAACTTATGATTATAGAGTTAAATTAATTGAAAGTAATAAAAATAACCACTATGTTATAATAAATACTATATTTAATCGTATATTATAACGGAATTTTCTCGCATATCATTATTATAGTACAAGGATTTAAAGGTTTCAAATGCCATAATTGGTATAAATATATAGAAATTTCGCGTTTGCTTGCCAATATCTCTAATTTTCATCTTATAGCACACTGTTACCTTTCATATATTCTACAAAATAACCTTTTCTCCTTCTTTTGCAATAAAACAATTTAATCCCTTTTTATTTAAATAACTACAAAAAATTTTTTTTTCTTCTTCATCTCCATGTACTAAATAAATGGCTTCTGGTTTCTCTTTAAAGGATTCTATCCATTTTACAAGTCCATTTTGGTCTGCATGGCCTGAAAGTCCAGGAATTTTATATACATGGCATTTAACTTCTTTTTCTTTTCCTGCGATTCTTATTTCCTTATTTCCATTTAATATTTGACTTCCCAAAGTTCCCTTAGCTTGATATCCTACAAAAACAATGGCACTGTTTTTATCATCTAGATTATTCAGTAGATGATATTTAATTCTCCCACCCTCACACATGCCGCTAGAGGAAATTATTATAGAGCCCTTTTCTTCCTTTATCTTTTTTGATTCATCCGCTGAATCTGTAAAAATTAAATTCTTAAAATCTAAAGGATTATCGCCTTGTAATAAAAGCTCCTTTGCATCTTTATCATAGTATTCTTTGAATTCACTAAAAACTTTTGTTGCTTCTTTAGCTAGAGGGCTGTCTATATATACCTTTGCTTTTAGTTTCTCACTTTCAACATATTTGTTTAAGATATATATTATCTCCTGGGTTCTACCAACGGAAAATGAAGGTATCACCACATTTCCGTTATTTTCTATGGTTCTATTTATTATATCAATTAATGCTTTATATGAATTTCCTTCATCATGATTCTCATTGCCATATGTACTTTCCATAATAACATTTTTAGCATATTTTATTTTTGTAGGGTCTTTTATTATGGGTACATCTATATTTCCAATATCTCCGCTAAATACAAGCTTTGGTTCTTCCTCGCCATTTTCATATATCTCTACTATGGCAGACCCTAAAAGATGGCCTGCATCTCTAAATATTATATGGATATCCTCACTTAACCTTATATCTTCATCATAAGAATATCCTTCAATATTCTTTAGAGTCTTTTCTGTATCTTCAATAGTATATAATGGCCTT
The DNA here is from genome assembly GCA_022773025.1 of Clostridium sp. GTDB lineage: Bacteria > Bacillota > Clostridia > Clostridiales > Clostridiaceae > Clostridium_X. Next base: position 4,881 of record JALEZF010000105.1, read on the forward strand.
ATTAGTTCCATGCCTTTTTCTTTTCTGTACCTGTTTTGATTTTCCACATTATGTTCCTCAATTAAGGCACAATCCTTCAACATTATTTTGCATAAAGCTTTAGTCCCTTTAGTACATATAATCTTTCCTTGAAATCCCATCTTGTACAAAAGTGGTATTCTCCCACAATGATCTATATGAGCATGGCTTAATAGTACATAATCTATATCTTTTGCATGAAAAGGAAACTCACAGTTAGAATCCCTTCCTCCATCATCACCTTGATACATACCACAATCCAATAAAAAGTTTATTCCTTTTCCTTTAATAATATGACAAGAACCTGTTACACCTTCTGTAGCACCATAAAACTTTACTTCCATAAATACCACCTTATCTTAAAATAATATAATGGAGTTACCTGTTTAAAGTAACTCCATTATATTATTTCCTAAGACATAAATACTATTATATTTTCATTTATTTTTTTGTATTTTCTTTAATTACAGAAATGATAGCCTCTACTCCATTTCCTATAGTGCTGTTTTCCATGGTTTTTATATATTTTATTTTATTTTTGTTCAGTTCATTTACAGCTTTTAAAAGACTTTCTTTATTTAAATCTTCTTCTTGAATAACCATACTATATCCGCTTTTTTCAAAGGATGCTGCATTTAAAATCTGATCTCCTCTGCTAGAATTTCTAGAGAGCGGCACTAAAAGGTTAGGCTTTTTTAGTGCTAAAAGTTCAAAAATAGAGTTTGCTCCAGCTCTAGATAGGACAAAATCAGCTGTTGTCATCACATCAGGAAGCTCTTCTCTTATGAATTCAAATTGCCTATAGCCTTTTAAACCTTTAAGAGATGTATCTATGTTTCCATTTCCACATATATGAACTACATTATAATGAGCAAGGATCTCATCAAGAGCTCCTCTTACAGCTTCATTTATAGCCTTTGATCCTAAACTTCCTCCTATGACCATCATTATTGGTTTTAAATCATCAAAATTTAGAAATCTTCTTCCCTTTTCTCTACTTCCCTTTAGTAATTCCCTCCTTATAGGCGTTCCAGTAAGTACCCCCTTTCCTCCCTTAATATGCTTTAAGGACTCTGGAAAAGTCACACAAAGCTTCGTCGTATATGGAGTAGTAAGCCTATTTGCAAGTCCTGGTGTCATATCTGATTCATGACATACAACTGGTATTCCTCTTAACTTTGCAGCTATTACAACTGGAACTGTAACAAAGCCCCCCTTAGAAAATACTATGTTAGGTTTTTCTTGTTTAAGGACACTGTAGGCATCCTTTATTCCAACTATAACTTTAAATGGGTCTGTAAAATTTTTCACATCAAAATATCTTCTAAGCTTACCACTTGAAATTTCATAATAAGGTATTCCCTCTTTGTTTATTATTTCTTTTTCTATACCATCTTTACTTCCTATGTATTTAACTTCATAATCAAGTGCTCTAAGAGTTGGTACTAGTGCTAAGTTTGGGGTAACATGCCCTGCTGAACCCCCACCTGTCATTATTATTTTGTATTTACTCAAAAGACATCCTCTCCTCTTATATTTTCACCTATATATATTATCCACAAAATAGCATTAAGTTACAAGAGAAAAGGTACAAAGTTTATACTTTGTACCTAAATATCAGAGAATTCCACTTCAACTTTATTTTTTATATTATCAAGCTGACAGCTTTTAAAATCGCATTCTTCACGCTCTATAGCTTCTCTTGAAAATTCTATAGTGAAGGTTGACCCTTCATCCTCTATGCTGTCTACATATATAGACCCATTCATGATTTCAACTAATTTTTTTACAAGAGATAGACCAATTCCTGTGCCTGAAGATTTGTTTGACATTTTGTTATTGACTTGAATGTATCTATCAAAAACGTTTTCTATCCTGTCTTCAGGAATTCCAACACCTTCATCGCTCACATTTATAGTTAAATATTTACTATCTAAGTTTAAAAACACATGAATATTTCTTCCGTCTGGTGTATATTTTATGGCATTAGATAGTAAATTCAACATAATCTTCTCATACTTATCCTTATCTAAAGATACAAAATACTCTTTTAAGCTACAGTAAAAATGTACTGAAAGGTTTTTGGAATTCGCATAAGATGTTACTGATTCAATTATATAGCTAGTTGTATCAATCAAATCGAAAACTGAATTGTTTACTTCCATAAATCCAGCTTCTGCCTTTGATATATCTAGGATATTATTGATAAGCTTTAGAAGCTTATGGCAATTATTATTGATAGTACTAAGTGTTCTATCTATATTTGAGCTTATCTCTCCTCCGTATATGTTTTTTGCAAGCTGAATAGATGAGCTCATTATAGCCAGTGGCGTTCTAAGCTCATGAGAGGTCATTGCAAAGAAATCATCCTTTATTTTAGTCATATTTTGAAGTTGCATGTTTATGTTTACTTCATCTGTTATATCAACTCCATAAATACATATATGTTTTATATTTTCTTCCTCATCTAAATACGGTGATATTTTTATCTTATAGAATTTATCTTGTCCATTTTTATCTTTTATTTTAAATTTATTTACTATCTTTTCTCTGTTTTCTTTTATTACATGATCTAAAATGTCCAAAAATTTTTCTTTTGTATCGTCCTTAATTATATCTAAAAAATAGTTATTTAAAACCGGAGTCCTTTCCACCTTTAAAATACATTGAACCATATTATCAAAATCTTCATTTTCTAAATTTACATAAAATGATGGGTAATCCAATATAGCCATTGGAACGTCTATAGTATATACCATCCTTTCCATAAGGGACCTAGCATATTCTAACTTCTTTTCATGTTGCTTAATTTCAGTTATATCTTTAACTGTTATTATCATATACCTAAACTTATTGTTAGAGTTATAGACTGGATTTGCATTAAACTCTAGATACTTCTCTTCCTTATTCTTAGGACTTATGTATGAAACTATATCTCTTATAACCTTTTTATTTTCAAGAATATACATTTCTATAAACTGTCTTATGTCATAAGATTTATTATTATCTTTTATAATCACATACTTATCTAAATTTTTTCTTTTATTTTCTATATCAAGATTTGTAATACCTAAGATATCATAAAAAGAACTATTACAAAAATTAGTTTTGCCTATGTTTGGCATAACCAAAATTCCTTCTGATATATTCTTCAAAATATCATTTAAATTTAAAAGATGCTGCTTTTCTTTTGCTCTTAATGTATCTATAACTTCACATTTACATTGAAGCTCTGTATTTAATAGCTCAAGTTTCTGCTTTTCTTTTAATTCCTTATCTGAACTTTCCTTATGCTTTGTAACATCACTAAAGATAGCACTTATCCCTTTGATTTTCCCGTCATCTTCACTTAATGAAAGAATATCTAAGTTATATATTCTCTCCTCATATTTAACTACTATTCTTTGTTGAGTTTTAAAATTATGACTTATTATATTATATAATGGATTGTTGTCTTTCTTTAATTCTCTGCCATCTTCTAGATAAAATTTGTTGAAATCTATAAGATCTAATATGTTCTTTGAAATGACATCTTCTTTACTTTTATTAAGATACGTTAAAACATTGTTACTGCATTCCAAAATATTACCATTTTGATCTAAGATGTAAATATACTTTTGAGACCCATCCATTATGGATTTCATCCATAAATCATTAATCATATTATCTAACCCCTATAAAGAATTATTTTACTTTTAATGTATTTAATTCTATAAGTTGTCTCAAATCCCTTCAAATTTTTAATATTTTATTTGTTTTAACATAAATTATCTGAAATCTTCTATCACCAATTGTATACTTGTATTTCCATTAAACTGATTTACTTCTGGATAAAAAACTATATCAATATAAATATTATTTTTATGTCCTTCATACAGATTTTTTAATTCATTTTCACCATACTTCATCATCATAGTATTCTCAAATTCCACTATATCTCCAAAATATATTCCTTCCACAAGAAGCCCTTCCTTTGAGAGGAATTGGATTTTCAGCACATTTTTATTCTTTCCAAGAATATTGGCTCTAATAGCTTTCAGTCCTTTTTCGCCAAATAGCGGTTTAGGATTTGCTTTTCCAAAAGGTTCAAGGCTATGAAGTGCATCTATTATTTCATAACTTATTGTCTTTATTGGAAGCTGCATATCTAAATAAATTTTAGGTACAAGGTCATCTTTTGTAAGAGGCGACATAGCATTTAGTCTTTCTCTTAATAAATCTATATTTTCTTCTGCAATTGATAGTCCAGCAGCCATAGGATGTCCTCCAAACCTAGTTAAAAGGTCTTTACATTTTAGAAGCTCTTCAAACATATTGTATCCCTCTATGGATCTTCCCGAACCCTTAGCTCCTTCCTCAGCTTTAGTTATTATTATGGAAGGCACATTATACTTTTCTCTTACTCTTCCTGCTACTATTCCTGCTAAACTTTCATGAATATCCGGAACATAAATGACAAATACACTTTGATCCTTATAGTTGTTTTTTTCTATAACCTCAATGGCTTTTTCAACGCCATCTTTGGTCATATCTTTTCTCTCTGAATTCAAATCATATAATTCCTTAGCTAACCTATTTGCAGTTTCCTCATCTTTGGATAACAAAAGTTCAATTCCTCTTTTTGCATTATCCAACCTTCCTGATGCATTTATACATGGACCTATAACAAATCCCAGGTGATAAGCTGACAAAGTTTTATCCGCTATGTTGTTAATCTTAATCAGCGCCTTAAGACCAATATTTTCAGTATTATTCAGCATCTTAAGTCCTTCTTTAACGAATATCCTATTTTCATCTATAAGATCAACTACATCACATACCGTTGCTATAGCTACAAATTCCATAAATTTCATGGTTTCTTCTTTAGGAATCAGAAATTCATCATAAAGCACCTCTATAAACTTGTAGGCTACTGCTGCTCCACAGATTTTTTTAAACTTATATGGACAATCCTCTTGCTTAGGATTTACTACACATTGTGCTTTTGGTACTATAAAGCTTCTACGGCCACTTTCCTCTTCTACAAAGGGAATATCATGATGGTCTGTTACTATTACAGTCATACCCATTGATACGGCATGTTCTATCTCATTTATAGCAGCTATACCATTGTCACAAGTTATGAGAGTATCTACCCCTTGCTCCTTGGCCCTATTTATTATGTCTATATTTATTCCATATCCATCCTTAATTCTATCTGGTATATCATAATCAACTAAAGCTCCAACTCTTTTTAGAGCAGTATAAAGCAAAAATGTGCTTATGACTCCATCAACATCATAATCACCTATTACTCTTATTCTCTTTTTCTCATATATCTTTTCTTTTATTATCTTAGCTGCGTTTTCAACATCTTTCATTTCTTTTGCTGTATGCAACAGTTCTACAGAAGGATTTAGAAAACTTTCTATAAGCTCATCATCTGTAACGTCTCTGTTTACAATGAGCTTTGCTAAAAAGCTACTTATATGAAATTTCCTTGATATCTCATTGTAATCTATATTCTTATTTTTAATGTACCACTTCTTCAAATTCGTCACTTCCTAGCTATCTTATTATTTGTACTATAGGATTTTTCAAAACTTTACAGGCAGTTTCTAAAACTTTTTCTGCAGTTACATCCTTAGAATCAAGGTCCATATCATTATGGAACATTATATTATTTACACAAAGCCACTTAGCTCTTTCTATGGTTCTCTCCTCTAAAAACTCTTTTCTCATTTTGATTCTTTTTTTGTAGGTATCTATAGACTTTATTTTTAGAAACTCTTCTTTCCATGAGTTAAGCAAAGAATCTATGAGCTCTTTAACCTTATATATTTCAGATTTTTTACATCCTGCATATATAGTATATAAGCCTATGTTTTTCTCATATTTTATCTTGCCATACACATCATAGCTAAGACCGTTTTCTGTCCTTATCTTATCATATAGCTTAGAGCTCACCCCTTCACCGAAATATCCATTAAATACGTATAAATCTTTAAGCTCATCTATTGAAAGACTGCTTATATCAAAACCATAAAGTATCTTTGCCCCCAAGAATCCTTCTATCTCTTTTTCATAGATTCCACAATTCATTGTTTCCTTAAGTTCTTTCACTTTAAGCTTCTCATTTACAGGTGCTTTTCCCCAAATATCAAAAATAATTTTAAAGACTTCATTATAATCCATGGAGGTCACTACAGATATGACGCAATTGTTTGCCACATAATATTCTTTATAAAATTTATTTAAATCTTTCATAGTTAGATTTCTTATATTTTTTTCGTCACCTATTATTATATCTTTTATTCTTTTAGTGTCATATCCATTAAAGAGCATCTCATCCTCTAGAAGCTGTTCAAAATCTTCTTTCCACTCCTTTGATTCCTGTATAACCACATCTCTTTCTGTAATAAACCCATCCCCACTCATCATAGGATTCAAAATTATATCGCTGTAGAGTCTAAATCCCTTTTCAAAGTCTTCTTTTAACGTTGTCCCATAATAAATAGCATAAGGATAATTAGTCATTGCATTATTAAATACAAATAGTTCATCTAGTATGCTATTTATCTCATCTTCGCTCTTTGAAGTAGTTCCCTTAAAAAGCATATGTTCTAAAAGGTGGGCTGCTCCTATGTTTTCTTCATCTTCCATAAAGGCACCTGCTTCAAACCCTATAGAAAAGGACGTTAAATCTCCTTGTCTATATTCATATATAAATGTCAAACCATTAGGTAAAATTATTTTTTCCATCTACAATCTCCTTTATTGTAAATTTGTGCAATTGTATTATAATATATATGGTGATAAAATTGAAATTTAAAATTAACTTTAAAATACCAAAAGCTTTCAGACAATTAATAATTTACAGCTTAGTTGGCTTCTCCAACATGATTTTAGATCTTCTCATAGTAAATATACTTATGAAAACCTTTAATACATATAATGGCCCACTGCTTATGGCATTTAACATTATATCATTTCTTGTGTACTCCTTAAATGGATATACACTAAATAAAAAATTTACATTTAAAAGCTCAGAAAAATCTTATTTAAAATATATGATAGTATTAGGAGGATCTGTAATAATCGAAACACCTCTTTTTTCGATTCTCACTGTCTTTAATATTTTTTCTTTAGATAAAGTTTTATGGGCAAACCTATGCAAGATACTCTCCTTTACCATAGGTGGTATTATGTGTTTTTTGATAAACAAATTTTTAATCTTCAAAGAGAAAAAATCAGATTAAACTTTAAAGTCTAATCTGATTTTTTTATTTTATCTATCATATATCATTGAGGCTCTTAATTCTTTTCCCTGTTTTTCGTAGCCAAGGTAACCCATTATGGCAGCTGCAAAGTCAAAAGCCGTTCCTGCTCCCCTGCTTGTTATTATGTTGCCGTCCTTTACTACAATGTCTTGGCTATAATAAGCCTCCTTAAGGTCCTCTTCAAAGCCTGGGTAACTTGTTAGGTTCTTTCCCTTAATTATGCCTGCTGAGGCTAAAACTATTGGAGCAGCGCATATGGCTGCTATAAGTTTTCCTTTTTCATTATATTCTTTAATCATCTCCAACACATAGGTGCTATTTTGAAGATTTCTAGTACCAGGCATTCCTCCCGGTAAAATAAGACCATCATACTCAGCTGTAGCGTCACTTGCCTTCATGTCTGCAATGACTTTAATATTGTGGGCACCATTAACCTGAAGATCTTCTGATATAGATACTGTATCACATCCTATACCAGCTCTTCTAAGGACATCTACTACTGTAAGAGCTTCTATCTCTTCAAATCCGTCAGCTAAAAAAAGAATTATTTTTTTCATAAATCTGCCTCCCAAAATACTTTTTATGATAAATCTACTTTTATAATTTTATCATCCATAACCATGGTCATAATATTTGTTCCTCTGCCTGCTCTATTTTGAAGTTTTATGAAGTCTATGTCTATATTTCTTTCTTCTTTGTACTGAGTTTTTATTGTAGCACAAGATTTATCTCTTGTAATAGAAACCTCATCATCATCACTATAAGAGTTTAAAATTACAGATCCAAATATAACTTTATCTTCTTCCTTAAGACTTATAGCAGTAACTCCTGTTGCTATTCTTCCCATTGGATTTACAGGATCAATTAAGAATCGTATTGCCATACCAAGTTCTGTTATTAGTAGAGCTTCACTTCCTTGTGATTTCACATACTCAATGGAAATCAGTTCATCTGTTTCCTCTTTAAACTTGTGACAAGGCATCCCTTGGAAGTCACCTAAGAATTCTTTCATAAATGTTTTCTTTATCATACCACCCTTAGTGAAAAATACAAAGGTATCTTCATCATTGTATTGGGTAAACTCTACAACTTTTATTATCTTTTCTTCATTATTTAAAGCATCTACAAAATCCCATAATTTTATATTGCCATCTTTGATGCCTTGAACCATAAATCCTTTTATCTTATATACATTTCCTTTGGTTGTGAAGATCAATATATCACTAAAGGAATTTGCTTTAACCTTCTGATACGAATCTCTTCTATATCCATCATAAATTTTAATCATACCCTTTTCATTTATACCAAAGGTGAAATTATAAAAATCTATATTTTCCACTATGTCTACACTTATTATAGAATCTCTAGAAGATAAATTCACTATACTGGTTCCTAATATATTTCTGTCAACAAGCTGCAATTCTGGTTCTTCTATAGTGAAGTCTAAACCTAAACTGCTCTTTAATCTTAGATTTTTTCTCTCTTCTTCATTATCTCTAAGCTCTATGAAGATAAGGGAATCATCATCTTTCATCTTTAAAGCTAAAAGTCTGCTATAATTTGTTGAGAATTTATCTAAAGGCGTCTTTTTAATCATACCTTTAGATGTTACAAAAACAAAGGACTTATTCGGATTAAATACATCTATAGAAAAGGCATTAACTATATTTTCTTCATTTAAATCTAATCCCCTAACTAAGCTGTCAATCCTCTCACCTTTATCTTTCCACTTGCATTCAGGCAGGGAATTCCCTCGAGTTTGATACATATTTCCCTTATCAGTAAATAAAAGTAGAATATCTTTTGTGTTTGATGAAATAAGATATTTTCCAAAATCCCCTTCTCTATATTCTATATCACTTAAATCACTGTTTAATCTGTTATAGGATTTTAGAGGTATTCTCTTTATGAAACCATCCTTGGATAAAGTTATCATTATGTCCTCTGACACCATGATCTCCTCAAGATCTATCTTAGCCTCTTTATCGTCTTCTATTATCTCTGTCCTTCTGTCATCATTGTATTGCTCCTTCACTCTAAGAAGTTCCTCTTTTATGACTTTCATAAGCTGACTTTCACTGCTTAATATTCCCTTAAGCTTCTTTATAAGCTTTTCTAATTCTCTATGTTCCTTTTGGAATTCTTTTATTTCAAGACCGGTTAATCTATAAAGCATAAGCTCTAATATAGCTTCTGCCTGCATTGCCGTAAATCCAAACTTATTAGAAAGATTCTCTCCTGCTTCTTTTTTAGACTTAGAACTTCTAATAGTAGCTATTATCTGATCCATTATATCTATAGCCTTTATGAATCCTTCTACTATATGGAATCTCTTTTCTGCTGTTTCAAGTTCTTTTCTTGTTCTTCTTGTTACTATCTCTTTTCTATGACTTACATAATGCTTTAATATGGATTTCAAACCTAAAGTTTCAGGCTTTCCATCTGCTATTGCAACCATATTAAAGGTAAGATTACATTGAAGATCCGTTCTTTTAAAGAGATATTTAAGAACTTTATCTGCCATATCATAGTCAACTGACTTTTTGAATTCAATTACAGCCCTTATTCCTGTTCTATCAGATTCATCTCTTATATCGCTTATGGACTCTAAAGCCTTTGAGTGCCTTTTGTCTCCCGTCATTTCAGATATGTTTTGAAGAAGCTTCGCTTTATTTCTCCTATAAGGGAATTCAGTTATAACTATACCAAGCCTTCCATTTTCTAATTTTTCTATAGACGTCTTTGCCCTTAAAGTTACTTTTCCTTCTCCTTTTTCATAGGCAGCTATAAGGGAATCTTTTCCTATGAGGATACCTCCAGTTGGAAGATCCGGGCCCTTTATATACTGCATAAGTTCCTTTGTGCTTATTTCCCCATTGTCTATATAAGCCAAAGTTCCATCTATAACTTCTCCTAAATTGTGAGGAGGTATATTTGTGGCAAGTCCAACAGCTATTCCAAAGGTTCCATTGACTAAAAGATTAGGATAGCTTGCTGGAAGAACTTTGGGCTCCATCTCAGTTTCAGAATAGTTTGGAACCATATCCACAACATCTTTTTCTATATCCTTTATCATTTCAAGGGCCATAGATGTAAGCCTTGCTTCTGTGTAACGCATAGCAGCAGCTCCATCACCATCTGTACTTCCCCAGTTACCATGACCATCTATAAGAGGTTTTCTAGTTGAGAAGTCCTGCGCAAGTATTACCATTGCATCATAGACAGAGGCATCTCCATGAGGGTGAAATTTACCTAATATATCTCCAACTATTCTAGCGGATTTATAATAGGGCCTATCCGGAAAAGCTTTTAAGAGATAAGCTCCATATAATATTCTTCTGTGTACAGGCTTTAATCCATCTCTTACATCAGGCAATGCTCTATCTTTTGCAACTTCTACCGCATAAGGAAGATAATTTTCCGGCATAGCTTCTTCAATAGCTATATCTATTATGTTATTATCCTTTGGGATATCAATTTTCTTCGCCATATAATTTCTTCGCTCCTTCTATAATGTTAAAACTCAGCATATTTGTACATATAATTTTTTCTAGGCTCTACTACATCCCCCATAAGAAGTGATACCATCTTTTCTGCCTTTGCTGCATCATGTATACTTACTCTGTGAAGAGTTCTTGTCTCAGGATTTAAGGTTGTATCCCAAAGCTGATCTGGATTCATCTCTCCAAGACCCTTATATCTTTGAACAACTATGTTTTTACCCATCTTCTTTTTTACATCCTCAAGCTCATCATCACTATAAGCATATTCAAAAACTTCTTTCCCCTTTACCTTCTTTGAAATCTTATATAAAGGAGGCTGTGCTATATAGAGATGTCCATTTTGAATAAGTGGTCTCATATACCTATACAAATATGTCATCCATAATGTCCTTATGTGATATCCATCTACATCGGCATCACTCATTATTATTATTTTATCGTATTTTAAATCCGCTTCTTTATAATTATCTAAAGTTCCTGTTCCTATAGCAGTATTGAATATCTTTAGTTCTTCAGATGCCAATACATTTTCAAGTTTCTGCTTTTCAGTGTTCATTATCTTACCCTTTGAAGGCATTATAGTCTGGAATCTTCTATCTCTAGCTTGCTTTGCAGAACCTCCTGCAGAGTCTCCCTCAACTACTATAAATTCATTTACTGTCTTATCCTTCATTGTACATACAGCTACTTTCCCTGCTAAAGGTGCAGTTCCCTTACCTATCTTTTTCTTTTCGGCTTCATTTATCTTTTTTATCTTATCTCTTCTTGCAGCGGCATCTATAGCATTATTTATTATGGAAGATGCTATATCCTTATTGTCTTCTATCCACTGGCTTAACTTCACATAAGTAAGCTCATTCATCATGGTGTAAGCTTCATTATTTCCAAGCTTAGTTTTTGTTTGTCCTTCAAACATAGGATTTGAAAGCTTTATTCTAACTATTGCAGTTAACCCTTCTCTAAGGTCGTCCCCCTCAAATTCCTTGTCCTTTTCTTTTATCAAATTAAGTTTTTTTGCCCATTCCTTAAATGCTCTAGTCATTCCTGTTTTAAATCCAGTTTCATGAGTTCCAGCTTCTGTTGTAGGTATGTTATTTACGTAACTTGCTATATATTCCGTAGTGGAGTCTGTGAATTGCATGCATATTTCTCCATACATATCTATTCCATTAATGGACTTTTCACCGTCAAATAATATTGGACTTTGATGAAGGACAGTTTTGCTCTCGTTTAAATAATCTATAAAGTCTAAAAGCCCTCTCTCTGAGAAGTATTCTTTTTGAAACGGTTCTTCTTTTCTATTATCTATAAGTTCAAGAGTTATTCCTTTGTTTTGAAAAGCAAGTTCTTGAAGTCTCTCATCTATAATTTCAACTTTAAAGTCTGTTGTAGAAAAAACTTCTTTATCTGGCATGAATGTTATTTCTGTACCAGTAATCTTAGTTTTCCCAACCTTTTCAAGGCCATTAACAGGAGTTCCAGGCATATTTCTTTTAAGTTCCTTATCATACGCATATTCAAACCTCTGCTTGTAAATATACCCATCCTGATAAATAGTAACTTCCATCCATGTAGAAAGTGCATTTACTACTGCAGCACCAACACCATGAAGTCCTCCTGAAGTTTTATAGTTCTTGTTGTTAAACTTTCCTCCAGTATGAAGTTCCGTAAATACCATCTCAACCCCAGACTTTTTCTTTATAGGGTGTATTCCTGTAGGAATCCCTCTTCCATTGTCTATGACAGTTACACTCTTATCTTTGTTTAAGATTATTGTAACTTTGTTTCCAAAACCATTTGTTATCTCATCTATAGCGTTATCTAATATTTCCCATACACAATGATGTAATCCCTTTGATCCTGTAGAACCAATGTACATACCTGGTCTTATTCTAACAGGTTCAAGCTTTTCTAAGGATGTAAGGTCAGTTACATCATAGGATTTTTTAATTTCTTCTCCCATGTTATTCCTCCTAAGCTCTATATTAAATATGAGTTTCTATATTGTCTTTGTACCAATTCTCTAAGGCATTTACTCCCTCATCTACATTTTCAACATAAAATTTAAATTCAAATTCATAACCCTTCATTGAATTTAGATACATTGGGTCATAATAATCTGTCATGAGTTCTAAAGTCACTTCATAAAAATCATTATTATTTATAAGTTCTTTATAATGAGCCGTTTTCTTTTTTCCTAAATACTTTTCCATATTGTCTAGTGCAGATAATATCTCTTCTTTAGAGCTTCCATGACTAGTGTACTCCTCTATGAGAAGATCAGCTCTCTCTTCTAAACTCGACTCTATGTATATATGATATCCTCTTTTCATAGCATCAAATATATCATTGCTAAGTATTATATTACCTATTCTTTTGCTTTCTCCCTCTACAAATACGTAGTTAGTTTTTCTTTTTCTGAGCTCCTCTATAACAAGAGACTCAAACATCTTTTGGCTTCTACATTCACCAAGACCAATACTTCCAAGAAGAGATCCTCTATGATTTGCACAGGCCTCTAAGTCTAACATATCGTATCCTTTAGAGCGAAGCTTTTTTAGCATTTCAGTCTTTCCTATTCCTGTTTTCCCATGGACAACAATATATTTTATTTCGGAGTTTATATCATTCATTTCACTATTTATAAATTCTCTATAGCCCTTATATCCACCTTTTATTTTGTAAGCGTTCATCCCTAAAGAATTAACTAATGCACTTATGCTTCCGCTTCTCATTCCGCCTCTAGCACAAAAAAACACTAGATTTCTATGATCTTTATGTAATTTTAATATATCATCAAAAATAAGAGGCAATTTACTTGATACAGCTTCAATGCCCATTCTTTTAGCTTTTTCAACACTTTCATTCACATATACAGTTCCTATTTTTTCTCTCTCTTCATTAGTAAAAAGAGGTATATTCACCGCTCCTGGAATAGTAAAGTCCTCGTATTCTTTAGGACTTCTAACATCAATTAGTACGTAGTCTTTAAGATTCCCTATAAGATTTTTATACTCTACAGTTTTAAACATTCATCGCACATGCCTTTCTCATTAAAGTTCTTAAGAAAACACCTCAACTAAATAGTATAAAGCTTCCTTTTTTATATGTCAAACTTACGTTCTATAAGTATCAATTTTTATTTACTTTAGATATTATAAACTAAAAACACGCTTTTAGAAAACCCATGATAAAAAAACTTGCTGCTTTCGCCACTTCCATTACTCTACCATATATTTTATAAAACCTATGATAGAAAAAAACCAGTGATATCTCACTGGTTATACATCGTATATTCCTATCTGTCTTACGTGCTTTGTATGATTCCATTCTTTATTATTCTTGTCTAACATACCTTGGATAGTTATTGGAATCCAAGTTAAAGTATATAGACCAAATAATAGGTACCAAAAGAATCTCTTACTTTCAAGTTTCCCCATAAACATATATGTTATTCCAAAGAAAACTACAAAATATACTATCTGGCTTATTGCAACCATATAAAAATCCGGATTTTCTCCTATGAAGTTTGCCATAACCAATACATTTGTTGAGTAAAGAGCTAAGATTGCAAAAAGCTTTTTGCTAAGCTTAGAATCTATTAACATAACAAGTGGAGTCAGCATAAATTGGCAAATAGAAAATGCTTTCCATAGGAATCCTGGAACTAATTCGTTAATTGTAAATATGTTAAGTGGGCTCATTGCTTGAACAAAAGTCAATATAGCTGATAGTCCTATAAGTAATACAGCAAAAGGTTGTATTACGTATAGTGCACAGTCTAATACCACCATATTTCTCTCTTTAATTCCCTTTTTCATAAGCTTTGTAAAAAATCTTGAAGCTACATCAGCAAAACCTTGCATCCATCTCTTTCTTTGACGCCAAGATTGTTTTAATGTTAAAGGCTTTTCATCATAAACTACAGCTTCATGTGCCCAGCCTACCTTATATCCGTTTAACACAAGCTTACAAGTGAACTCAAGGTCTTCAGTAAGGCAAGTAGCACCCCATCCTAGTTCTTTTAATATATCAGTGTCAACTATGAATCCAGTTCCACCAAGCTGATTAGAAAGTCCAAGATTATGTCTTGCTAATTGGAACAATCTATTTGCTGCCCAGAAAGATACTGAGTAAGATTCACTTATCCATGAATCATGAGGATTTTTGCTATCTATATATCCTTGAACAACTTTATATCCTTCACACATATAACAATTCATTTCTGATAAAAAGTTTTGTGACACAAGATTGTCAGCATCAAAAATACCTACTGCATCATATTTTCTATCCATTTTGAATATCCTATCAAACATCCACTCTAAGGCAAATCCTTTTCCGCGCTTATCTTTGTTAGTTCTTTCAAAAACTTTAGCGCCACGCTCTCTCGCTATAGCAGCAGTATTATCATCACAATTATCTGCTATAACAAATACATCATATAGCTCTTTAGGATAATTTAAATGCATTAAACTTTCTACTGCTTTTCCTATAACTACTTCTTCGTTGTGCGCTGCTACTATTAAAGCAAATGATTTTTGATTCTCATGTATATTAACTTTTTTTCTCTTTTTAAGTCCAAATAGTGATAAAACTACATAATATCCGGACAACACGAATACAAAGATTTGAAAAACCGCTGTAAGTGTGTATATATAATTTCCCATGTTTTCCTCCTAATTTTATAATAGTCGATTTTTATCTCTCCCCTAATCTTAACCTAGTATATCATAAAATTGTTTAAGGCTAGTCTTTTAGAAAATATTCTAATTATTCTAACTATTCTACCGTTTATTTCGTTTCATTACCTATTTTTAATTGTATCCTTAGTGAAAGATATATATTCCTATAGACAAAAAAATATAATTTATTAAAATCTTAATATTATTTTAATTTTTTTCTGGGTCTTTTACAAAAAGAAAACCATTAGCCTCAAATTTTGCTAATGATTTTCTTCATAATTACCTATTCTATTATTTTAAGCCGCCCATTAGAATCTACCCATATAATTTCAGAATCCCAAATCTCTTTTGGTAGAACTTTTAGAATTATATTTTTCTCCTGAAGATATTCTTGTATTCTTGTTATAGTCATAGAGTCATCATATTCATTTTTTATTATATAAACTATTAAATCAGATATATTTTTTATATAAGAATCAGCCTTAACTAATATGGAACACTTATACCTTCTGTCTTTAAAATACTTTTCTATGATTCTGTACTCAGGAATATATTCCTTGACTATAGCTTCTAATAGATAAGAATTCCACCCGTATCCTATGGCTGGATAAGAATCAAAATTTTCTATTCCCCGTAATGGCAAATACTCCCTATTAATCATGATATTTTTAATGTTTGTCCTTACTTTTTCTATACTGTTATCATCTATGTTAAAAGTATTCTTTAATACATAGCTATTATCATTTATCTCTATGAGATCTTTAGACACTTTGTGGAAAGCATTGTATATTGTTCTCTCTGTAAACTCTAAGGCTTTAAAGTAATTATAGAATTCATCATAGCTTATTTTCTTCTTGTTTTCTATCAAGGTGTAAAAAAGATCCATAGTTGTAAACTGCTTTTTAGGTCTTTCCTGCAATATGTGTGGTCTCCTAAAGTAATACATATTTCCGAAGCTGTATTCTAAGATTGAATACAAATTAAATGAGTTTTTTATATTGTTCCATTTTACAAATTCACTCATGGCTTTCTTTACTTCTTTGTAGATTATATTGGCGTTAGTATAGCCTCTATTTTTAGCAAATGAATCTTCAACAATGGTCTTCAAATTTCTTGTCCAGTCGTCCCTCATATTTAGAGCCTTAGCACTTATGAAAAACCCATTATCCCAGTATAGTATATTTTTGTTAAGAGCTACAGCATTATTAAACATAGAGTCTGTCCACCCTGGATATACCTTTCGTATTTCTTTTTTGCTTACAGGTGCATTCTTAGAAGATAAAAATTTCTCAAATATCTCATGAGAAGTCATAGTTCTATTAAGGTCTTTTACTATATTATCTTTAGTAAAAATAAATTCATCCCCATAGTAATATTTAAGAGCTCCATGTAAAAAATATCTATTATCTATATTGCTTTTACATGATAATTCATCCTCAAACTTTCTATATACATCTGCTATAAATATAGAATTTTCATGAAAATCCAGTATATATCTCTTTATCTTTTCTAAAGTCTTTAAATTTATATCTATATAATCCGGACTTATATACGTACCCCTATCGCATAAAACATTGTCACTTTCTATTCTTGCAGCAATAGCCCTATTATTTTCACAAGCATCTTCACGACCAAATTTTTCTTTGAATATCTTTCTTACAAATTCTATACTATTATCATCACTAAGTTTTATTCCATCTTTAAAATATTCTTTAACTATTATGCTGTAGCATTTTGATAGTTTCATAGAACCTTTCCAGATATAGTCTTTGTACCTTTTATATCCATGCTTCATTATATAAGCTATAAAGTCATCATACTCTAGAAAACCTATATTATTTTCCTCTAGGCATTCTTCTATAGGGTATATCCCCTCATAGTAATTAAAGACTTCTGGTACATCATCTAATATCATAGAATTAAGCTTTCTTAAAAACTCTTCCATAGGCTCGTCTATTATATATTTCTTTATCTCTTCACAATAGACTATTCTACCACTATCACCACTTTTAAGTGCATACTTTATTATGACTCTATCCTCGATATTCTCAAATAACATATTTAAATCTTCACCATCAAAAATCTTTTCTTTTTCTAATGTACTTATTATATAGGATGAAAACATTGCAAAATATCCTTTAAACTTTTGATGTATTCTAAGCTCTAACTGACGTACGCGCTCTCTGCTTATACCTTTACTATCAGCAATATACTGCAGTGTCTCTTTGTTTATAGCTCTTCTTTTAAAGATGTTAAAGTGTTCATCATCTTTTATCAAATGAAGCGTAAGCTTGTACAAACTTTCCTGTGGTATTTTAAGAAGTCCAAGGCCATCTATAAATCTTTTATATTTAGCTTTACCTATATTAGGTATTGTACTTATGATAGACAAATCTATTTTCTCTATCATTCCTATAGTTTCTATGTGATTTTTTTCTAACCATTGAATTATTTTTGAATCTATCGAAAGGGCGCCTAGAGCCTCTACAGGCATTAACTTATAACAGGAGTGTATATCAATACTTTTTTCGTAGTTCTTGTAAGGATTGTCTCGCATGGGTAAATCTCTATTCTTCCACTGATTCCATCGCTTTATTATGCTTTGCACTTTTGCATTTCCAAAACCTTTTTCTTCATATAGCACATTAAAATCAAATTTTTCTAAATCCTTTAAATAAAGTTTATGATTCTTCCTACAATAATCTTTAAATAATCTAAAAGAGTTCTCATAAAATAAATCATCAATTCCATAGGAATCATAATCTTTTGAAACGATATTTGTGGCGTTCACAACTGAATTATTCATTCATATATCTCCTTTTAATAAGCTTCTCTTTTATTATTTTATACCATTATTCAGAATTTAATGTCAATGGAAATAACATTATTTTTTCATTATTCAAAAAAACACCTTAAGGATAGTCACATTATCCCTAAGGTGTTTATATTTAAGCATTTACTACATCTTTAATCTTATCATAAGAAATTCTCTCTTCTTCTATATCTTTATTTGCCTTCCTTATATATATAACTCCTGTTACTGATGCTATTATATCTGTTATAGGGTATGTAACCCACGCCCCTTCAACCTGCCATAGAGCTACAAATACTATTACTAATGGTATGAAAATAACTATTTGTCTATATATTGAAAGTAAAAAGCTCATCTTTGCTTCTCCTATAGCTTGATAGTAATACATAGCTATATAATATAGTCCTATTATAGGGAATAGGGATATGCAGATTCTAAAGGCTCTCACAGCTTCATCTAAAAATTGTATTTCTAAAAGAAAGCTTCCTATGATTTGTTTTGTAAAAATCATCATTACAGCCCACATTGCGAAGGATGCAAAGGTTGCAGATTTCACTGCACTTTTTACGGTATCCTTAATTCTCTTAAAGTTCCTAGCTCCATAATTAAAAGCTACTATAGGCTGCATTGCAGATGCAATTCCTAGTATAGTTATATACATAAACATGGACACCTTCGTTATGATACCAACTATTATAATGGCTTCATCGCCGCCGCTATTTGATAAAATATTATTTAATAACACTGCCACAACAGCATCTGATATTTCTATTACGAAAGTCGAAAATCCTACTGCAATTATAAGTTTTGCAATGCTTACATTTATTTTAAAGGATAACTTCAAATGTATCTGATCTTTTATTTTCAAAAATTGAATTACTGCAAAGATAAATGCTACTATCTGGGAAATAACCGTTGCTATAGCTGCTCCCTTAACTCCCATAAATAATTGACTTACGAGAAGAAAATCTATAACTACATTTATCATAGCCCCAATAGAATTCGTATATAATGTAACTCTTGTATTTCCTAAGGAATTCATTATGAAGCACATTACAAAAGTAAGCCCTTGGAAAATACCGCCTAAAAGTATTATTGACACATAATCTCTAGCCAAAGGATAAATAACACTGCTTGCTCCCATTTTAGTTAATATAGGTTCTAAAAACATATATATTCCTAGTGGTAGAACAACCAGAAACCCTAAAGTTAACGCTAAAGCAGTACTTATGGTTTTCTTTAATTCATCATAATTTTTTTCTCCTAGATACCTAGCAACAGCTGTGGATGTACCTATTGATATCAACATTCCTATTGATGATAATAACCTCTGTATTGGAAATGCTATAGTTAAGGCGCCAATAGCGTTAGCTCCTACATACCGTCCCACAAAGAAGGTATCTACCATATTATAAAGTTCTGATACTAAAAGAGAAATTATTGCTGGTAGCGCAAACTTCCATAATACTCGGCTTATCCTTCCTTCTGAAAATATTTTACTATCTATACCCACTTTAACACCTCATATCATATTTTTGTAATAATTTTATTTACTACTCTAATATAATTATAGCTTGTCTTAAACTTTTTTTCTTTCACCCACTTGTGGATATATAAGTACTTTCTTAAGGGATTTCAATAAACATGTTTTTATATATAAAGCACAAAAACACCTCTAAAAAGGTGTTTTTGTACTTTTTTGAATAGAATTTTTCTATTTTACTGCATTAAATGTTACAAGAACAGCTCCATAACCTTGAATCTTTATCCCTAAATGGTGTACTGTATTCTTTTTTCTGTACTCCATATCTATTTTTGGATTACACGCAATCTTTATCAAATCTATTTCTTCATCACTTAACCTTCTTGGAGAACCTAAGGCTAAATATTTATTGTAGCAAGAATTTATTTTTTCGTAGATTTCATACTTTGTTACCTTATACTCTTTAAACAAGTTAGTTATATTTAATGAAATGTTCCGTTGGGATATATTTTTCTTTCCTCTTAATTTATTTATTTCCGAAAGCTTTATTAAATTCTCCATCTCTTCATTATAAATATATAAAAGAATTTGAAGATCATCACCCTTAGAGGTAACTATATATCCTTCCCCTTGAGCTACTATCTTGTCCCCTAGTCTGCTCAAAAATTGATAGGCATAATAGGATGGTTTTTTTATGCCTTCCCAATTTATTATTCCAGAATCCCCGAAGAATACTTCATTATTTTTGTCCAAGCTCAAAGCTATATCGTCTATAATCTTTAAAAAAGATATCTTCTTTCCATCTCTTAAGCCATGGTGTATTGTGTAGGGCAACATATATGAAGTGTCATAAATTTCATTTTGTCCTATTTTAGCAATTTCCTCTTCCCCTGCTGGAAGACCCCATTCATCCACTAAAATTTTCTTAAGTTCATCCTTTATAGCTGAATCTAGATTTTTATCTATGGTGTATCTCCACTTGCTTATTTCATAATTTCCATATTCATCAGAAAAATAAACTAGAAATTCATCTAATATTCTCAATGTGTCGGAATCTACTGTATCAATTATTATATCTGGCCTTAAATCAAGGGACAATATAAAATCTATTACATCTTTAGCCATCTTTGCATTCTTAAACTCTCTAACAAACAAGCCAGATAGCCTTCCATAATCAAAAGTAATATCCTTTTGTATATTTTTTATGGTATTTCTATTGTAATAATCCATTAAATTTTCAGCTTTAGGAAGCCATATGCTGTTTTTATAAGGATGCTCAAAATTCCCTATGACATCACTGGCGTTTATCGAAATTTTTATTATCTTGTCATCATAATAAAATCTATCATAATCCTCTAAAAATGCTGTTAGATGTTCCATTGCTATGTCTAAATCATAACTTTCAACATCCTTTATCTCCTCTAATCTAGAATCATCAACTTTGTACATCTTTCTGTACTGCATAGGAGTCATATTGTAATGCTTCTTAAAATGTTTATTGTAATATCTTATATGAGAAAATCCCACTTCTAAAGATATATCGGAAATAGTCATATCTGTATCTAGTAAAAGTTTTATAGACTCTTGAACTCTAGTCAAATTTACGAAATCCTTAAAACTTAAGCCCATGGTGCTCTTTATTTCATGAGAAAGATAATGAGCACTTAAAAATTCTTTTTCAGCTATATCCTGAAGACTTATTTTATTGTTGTAATTATTATATATATATTTAGCTATTCTATGATATCTCTCAAGCTGCTCCTCATTGTCCTTGAGCTCTTCCTTTTCATATATGAGATAATGAAAATTATTCAGCAAATGATATAAAAGTTCCACCATGGTCTCTTCTATATACTCATCATAATCATCACCTTTTTGCACAACTTCGCAGACTATCATAGATATATATTTTCTTAAAATCTCATACTTTTCCTCACCTTGCTGTATATTTTCTTCTGTGGTATCAGTATAAAAGAACATATTTTTTATGTCATCATAATATTTTTGAAAGAAATTTGGATCCATATGCACCATAAGTACCATATTATCTTCAGCACTATGTATTCTATGGCATTCTTCCATATTTATTATCTCTATTTCATTTTCTTCCACAGTATAATTATCACTTTCTATAGTAACTTCTATTGAGCCTTTGAGAACCATCAAAAGTTCTATAGCATCATGCCAGTGGATAGGATGTTCTTTTATATTTAAAAGCTCCACCTTTACAGGAATGTTATCATTGTAACTCACGTATTCCTTACGCATTAAACCCCACCTTTTTGTTATGGCGTATATATCTTAATAACCTTTTCTACAAATTCGCCATCTCTATTTTCCATATATACATTGGCAAACATATCATTTACCATTTTATTTATAGGATTGCTATTTTTAAGACATTTTATTTTATATATATTTATTTCTTCGTACTTTGCATTTTTCTTATCCTCTATAAATTGAATATTTTTTTCTTTGCTATAATATCTCTCATAGCCTTTTGACTTTCCATTGCCTTTTTCATTTACTACATAAATTTCACCATTGTCAGTGCTCTCATCCTTTACATAAGTTCCATCCTCAAAAGGAACAAGCGAGTTCTCCTGAACTATCATCTCCACTTCCCTAAAATCCTTTTTTCCAACAAGCCATATTCCATATGGTATTATAAAGCTTATTGTAATCATAATTAAAAAGGCTAGTACCAAGTCAACTATGATAAACTTTGTAAGCTTTGTCCTAATTTTAACCTCATTGTCTGTTCTCTTATGAATATTTCTTGTTTGCTTATGAAACATAATCCACGCTACTATAAATCCTGTTATAAATCCTATATATAAAAGTATAATCATGTATCCCGTCCTACCTTCCTTAGTGTTTTAATCTATCCAATATCATAATAATACCATAGGGTGAATTTAAAATAAAGAATACTAAGGCCCTTGATTTCTTTAACAATTTTATAATTATGAAATACTATATAATATAACATTTTATAAGGAGCCTTTTCATGTCCAGTTTTCCAAAATACAAAACACTATATGGAGTTCCACATTGTCATTCTTCCCTTTCTACTGGAGAAGAAATTCCCGGCAGGATATTGTCCTCTGCTAGAGATAGAGGCTTAGACTTTGTCATATTATCTGATCACAATACTTTTTTAATAAAAGACACTAAGCTTAAATCCTCTAAAATAATGAGATGGGCTGCATGTCAAAAGGTTTGTGCATCTTTTAATAAAAAATATAAAGATTTTCTTGCTCTAACGGCCTTTGAAGCTAAAAGTCATTTGTATGGGCATTTTAATATAATCGGTTCCTCTAATTTTTTTAGCAGTCCTATAAGAAATATAAATACTTTCATGCTATGGCTTTGGGCAAATCCCTCAATAGTAGCTATAAACCATCCCCATTCCGCCGCCGAAAATATTCCTTGTCATAAATTTTTAAAAGAGTCCATATGTTTGATGGAAGTTGGAAATGGCTGTCTAAAAAATAATTATTGCCGTTTCGAAAAAGGATATTATTCAATGCTAGATTTGGGATGGAAAGTTGGTGCCATAAACGGCCAAGATAATCATAAAAAAGATGTGGGTGTCAGCGATAATTTAACTGCTGTCTTGTGTAGAGAAAAATCAATTTCTTCTCTTTTAGAAGCCTTAAAATATCGTAGAACTTATTCAACTGAATCTAGATCCTTAAAATTATTGTTTTCTATAAACAAAGCTTTCATGGGAAGTACTTTAAAAATTAATGAAGGTAAAAAATTAAATTTTAACATATGGGCACATGATTCAGAAAATCATATAGATAAGATAGAAGTAATAACTTCCACTGGAAAGGTAATAAGGACTCAAGATTTTCCACCAGAAAAAAACATTTCATACCTTCTTAGCCTCAAGGCTTCTAGAGAAGAAAAATGGTATGTAGTAAAAGTTTATCAGGCTAATGAAAAAATTTCCTTTTCATCCCCTATATTTATAGAAATAGATAAATCAGCTAAATAAGCTGATTTCTCTATTTTTTTTCATCATGTGAATTTTTTGCTCTATTTGGTTTAGCTTTTGGTTTTATTACTATTTTATTCTTTGCTGCTTCTTTTTTCTGTTTGTAATCTCCTATGTCTCCTCTAGTTATATCAAAGAACCACATGAAGAAGATAACAAAAACAGCAGACTTAACAAAAATAGCTATGTTTCCTGTAAATCCTATAGAAGGTATTGTTGGAAATACTAATCCTACTATAGCTATAGCCAACACTATCCATCTAGAAATCTTTACTTTTTCTAATACAAAAATCTTTAAAAGGTTATATACCATTATTATAAGTATTGAAAATAATAATAATATACCAATCTGTTTCCACATATTCTAATTCCTCCTTGTAGATGCTAATATATATTGTATAGCAAAAGTATGTTATAGTAAACATTTCAGAGCCATTGTTTTAATATTTTAATATTCAAACACCTAAAATAAGTAAAAAAATAAATTACTTAACTTATTTTTTAAAAAATATTATTTTTTTTGATAAGTTACTATATTTTCTGATATAATAAAAATAAATAACAACAATTACAAATAAAATTATGGGGTGATTTTGTGTCTTTTATTTCAACTTCACAATTAGATGATTTGGATTTACAAATTCTTGACATACTAATCAAGGATTCTAGAACACCTTATTTAGAAATAGCTAGAATATGTCATGTTAGTGGTGGAACTATACATGTGAGAATGAAAAAAATGGAGGACCTTGGCATCATAAAAGGTACCAAAATACTTTTGAATATGCCTAAATTAGGTTACGATGTATGCTGTTTTGTTGGTATATATGTTGATAAATCTTCTTCATTCTCAAATGTTATAACTGAGATGGAAAAAATCAAAGAGGTTGTTGAGCTTCACTATACTACAGGAGATTATTCTATCTTTGCTAAGGTTATATGTAGAAACATAACAGACCTTCAAGATTTACTTATGAACAGGATAAACAATATAGTTGGTATTCAAAGAACCAACACTTTTATATCCTTATCTCAACCAGTAGACAGAAATGTTCAGTTGTAAGCATATTTCTATATAAAAAAGAGACCATTTTTAAAGTGGTCTCTTTTTTATATCAATATTTTTCACCAGCTTCAAGCTGTTGAAACTTTTCTCCGCCATCGGTGGATACTTCCACATTTTTAAATTCCTTTGTAACTTTAACTACAATATTGGGATATGTTAATGCCTGAGTCACCTGTTCTTTAGGACCAGGTCCTTTTTCCTTTATGATTATAGAAGCATTTTCCCCTTTATCATATGCTTCAAGCACATCTATACTAACTCCACCAGTAGTTTTTTTACCAGCAAAAATTATTATATAGTGTTTTCCATCATTGGCATACTCTATAAATCCTCTCTTTTCCTTCATATTTTCTATCATAGACTTTATATTGTCCGTATAAAGTTCAGGCTTTACAACCTTAAAGCTACTTTTATTAGTGTCTTCTTTTTCTGTATCTTGTTTTACTGTAGGGACTTCTTCTTTATTCACTTTAGCTTCCTCCCTATTTACCTCAGATTCTTTTTTTACATTGCATCCTAAAAGAGCAATTGTAAAAACACACAAAAGTATCAATATAATTTTCTTCATAGTCTTCCCCCCTCTTCTATTATATATTATTTCTCTTCCAAATAAAATTATTGATTTCAAAATATAATTTAACTTTTTATACATAAAATTCTCTAAAAAACTAATACTAACCATAAAGTTAAATTTAAAGGAGATGTGTTTTAATGAAAGCTTTTGATATCGTAGCACTTTTATTAGTTATAATAGGTGCAGTAAACTGGGGTCTAATTGGATTCTTCCAATTCAATCTTGTAGATACTTTATTCGGAACAATGAGTGCTGTTTCAAGAGTAATTTACGCTTTAGTAGGACTCGCAGGATTATATTCAATATCATTCTTTGCAAAAGACAAATATCGTGATGCTGAATAATACCTAAGATAAAAGCCTGACAGAGAATTTACTTTGTCAGGCTTAAATCTTATATGTTATCTATTCTTTTGTTCTAAATTCTCTACTATCATAGCCCTTATCTCATCTATAAGGTTATTTTGCTCTTCTTTTGTCATTCCATCTGTATATATAGGTTTATCTACAGTGACTATGACATGAGCCTTTCTAAGTCTATTATTTTCCTCTAAAACCCTATAAGTTCCATCTATGGTAACTGGAACTATTGGAACACCGGATTTTAGTGCAAGCTTTAAACTTCCCTTTTTAAAGGTTCCCACATTGTTACTTTTGCTTCTTGTTCCTTCTGGGAATATACATAAAGAATGTCCTTCTTTTAAATATTTCACTCCCTCAATAATTACCTTTATAGCTTCTCTTGTATTTTCTCTATCTAAAAATAAACTTCTAGTTCTTCTAATCCAAACTCCAAATAGAGGAACTTCTGCTAATTCCTTTTTTGCAACAAAGCCTAAATGACTCTTGGCTATAGAAACTATTATAGGTACATCCATATAACTTTGATGGTTTGCAACAAAAAGGCATGGTCCATCAACTAAATTTTCTTCTCCATGCACCTCCATGGTTGTACCTGTGATTTTCAATGTTCTTCTTGCCCATCGCTTTCCTATTTTAAACATAAATTTATCTACATCTTCTTGGGTTCCTTTAGATTTAACTCTTTTATATTCTATGCTATTCAAGTAAAAAAGTAGCATATATATCCCAAAAATTAATCCACCTATTATAGTCCTCATACAATCACTTCCCTTATGTTCATCTTAAACTAAGTTTAATTATACCACAAATAGTCATAATTTTTATAGTTTACTTTTAAATTATGTTCGCTTTTATAACAAAATCATTTTTGTTATAATTATTTTAAAGGAACTATGAAAGGAGCAATAAATTGCGAAATAAAATACTAAAAAAAATCATACTGATACTTGTAGTAATACTTTCACTATCTTTAGCAGCATGCAGTAGTGAAAGCAGTTCAAAAAAGGCACCCGTTTCTACAGGTGCTGAATTAAAAGTTCATTTCATTGATGTTGGACAAGGTGACTCTATACTTGTACAATTTCAAGACAAGAATTTACTAATTGATGCTGGTACTAGAAGCAGCAGTGACGATCTTTTAAAATATCTAAAAGGTCTTAACTTAACTAAATTAGACTACGTAGTAGCAACTCATCCCCATGAGGATCACATTGGTGGAATGCCTGGAATTATAAAAAACTTTGACATAGGAGAATTCTACGCTCCTAAAAAGCAGGCAACAACTAAGATCTTTCAAACTATGGTGGAAGACTTAAAGAAAAAAAATCACAAGATAAATGTAGCTAAGGCTGGGGTAACCCTAGATATGGGCTCTGATATATCTGTAGAAATGATCGCTCCAAACAGCAGTGAGTATGAAGATATAAATGATTATTCAGCAGTTATTAAGCTTACTTATAAGGATAATTCCTTCCTATTTACTGGTGATGCTGAAAAATTATCTGAAAAAGAAATCCTTCAAAAAAAATATGATGTTAAAGCAGACGTGCTAAAGCTTGGTCACCACGGAAGTTCAACTTCATCTTCTAAGGAATTTTTAGATAAAGTCAGCCCTAAAATAGCACTAGCTTCCCTTGGAAAAGATAATGACTACGGTCATCCTCACACGGAAATTACAAAAGCTATGAACGATAGAAAGATCACATTCTATAGAACTGATGAACTTGGTACCATAGTACTTAAAAGTGATGGTAAAAATATAGTTAAGGAATAAAAATTAAGCTAACGGAGAATTTAAAATTTTTAAATCCTCCGTTAGCTTATTCCTTTTCTTGCTCTTTAGTCTCATGCACCATGGTATTCCATCTTGTTAGTATATGAAACAAGTTAACCACATCCTGTTCATTGTAAAGAAGTATCTTCTCTATTTTTTCTTCAGGCATTCTATTTATATAATCCTTATCTTTCACTACTTTAGCGAAAGTCTTTGCCAAAGTTGAACCACTTATAAGCTCGCCTTCACGCTCTATTCCAATTTTCTTCTCTAGAGCCTTAAGCCCTATATTTTCCTTAGTCTTTTTTTCAAAAGCTTTCTGCAGGTCTAAATCTTTAAAGGAACTTTTAAAGTCAAATTTCAAATTATACTTCTCTAAAAGATAGTTTATAACAAAAAAATCATTGTTCCCTGAAAACGTAACAATATAATCTTTTTGTAATACCTCTTTTGCATAGGTGAAGTACTTTACTGCCATTATCAATATATCTTTTATCTCTTTTTTGCTTTCAAGCATATATTGAATCACTTTCAAAGAGTTTGTTTCTTCATCATAATATGCACATCCAAAAACACCTATACATATAGGATGCTTATATACATAATGTTCTAAATCAAAATATAGCGCTCTCTTATATACATTTACATCATCTTCTACTGACAGTATATCTTCTTCGCTAAACTCCTCTACTTCAATAGTATTATCTCTAATTATCACTGTCATCACTCTTTCTCATAAAATCAATTCCGCTATATTTTAACTTCAATATAACTCATCATTTACGACACAATTATAGCATAATGTGGTTGTGTTTTCCACAACAAAATAAAGAATTGTATCTCTTACCCTGAGTAGCTCCTTATGAAAAATTTTACTTATATTATTTTCACAATATTGACAACGAATCATAGGGGTGGTATTATAATAATATAAATGATAATGATTTTCAGTACGAGGTGGTAATGATGTGCATTAATGATTTAAAATATGGTGATAAAGTTTTTGTAGAAGACATAATTGGATCTTCAAAATTAAATAAACGTTTGTTAGCTTTAGGTTGTATAAAGGGAACAGAAATTACTTTTAAGGGAAAGGCTCCTTTAGGAGATCCTATATTAATCTCTATAAGAGGTTTTGATATAGCAATTAGAAAGAAGGATGCCAAGAATATATTGATATCTGATACTAAGGAGGATATTTATGCTTACAATTGCTTTGCTAGGTAATCCTAACGTTGGAAAAACTACTTTATTTAACTCTCTTACAGGATCTAATCAATATGTTGGAAACTGGGCAGGAGTAACCGTAGAAAAAAAGGAAGGTTTTCTCACTGAGGATATAAAAATAGTGGATCTTCCAGGTATATACGCTATGGATACTTTCTCTAATGAAGAAAAGGTATCTAAGGCCTTCTTAGAATCTGGTGAGGTGGACCTCATAATAAATATAGTTGATGCTGCTAATTTGAGTAGAAATTTATATTTGACAACTCAATTAAAAAAATTTAATATTCCCATGGTTTTGGTCCTAAATATGATGGACGTTGCAGAAAAAAAGGGATTGAAAATAGATACAGCTACTTTAGCTAGAAACCTTAATTTGGACGTGCTTTCTATGGTGGCAAGTAAAAAATCCGGCATTGAAGAAGTTAAAAACTTTCTTAAAAACAAAAAATTCTTAGCTCCTTCAATTGATAATAATTATAATTTTCAAAGCGAAGAGGAAGCTTATAAATTTATAGATAATATAATTCTTAATAGCACTTTAAAAGACAATAAAAAAATAAGCAAATCCTCCTCAGATAAAATTGATAAATATTTTCTAAATCAATGGTTAGCTTATCCTATATTTTTAGGACTTATGTTTTTAATGTTTAAACTTACTTTTTCATGGATTGGCCAACCCCTATCAGATGCTTTAGATGGATTTGTCAGTGATACTTTTTCCCCATTTGTAGAAGGACTACTCTCAAACTCCAGTCCATGGTTTTCATCCTTGGTAGTAGATGGAATTATTGGTGGAGTTGGAGGCGTCATAGTTTTCGTGCCTATAATATTTACTTTATTCTTTTGTATTTCTTTTTTAGAAGACAGTGGATATATGGCAAGAATAGCTTTTCTTATGGATAAAGTAATGAGAAAAATCGGACTTTCTGGAAAAGCATTTATACCCTTTATAGTTGGTTTCGGATGCTCTGTTCCTGCTATAATGTCAGCTAGAACTTTGGAAAGTGAAAAAGATAGAAAGATGGCAGCTCTTTTAGCCCCACTGATGTCATGTAATGCAAGACTTCCTGTATATATATTATTTGCAACTGCTTTCTTTCCAAATAACAGTGACTTAGTTGTAATATCTCTGTATCTTTTAGGCATATTCCTTGCAATAGGAATGGGACTTCTATTTAGAAATACTATATTTAAAAAAGATGAGGAACCTTTTATAGTTGAACTTCCTGAGTATAAACTTCCTGATCCTAAAAGCATAGTAAAATTAACATGGGACAAAGGAAAGGGCTTTTTAAAGAAAGCTGGAACTATAATCTTTGCTATGTCCATAATAATATGGGTACTATCTCACATGAGCTTTAACGGATACGTAGAAGATGTGTCTAACGGATTCTTAGCTTCAATTGGTAGAATCATAGCACCTATATTCAAACCTTTAGGTTTTGGAAACTGGCAGTCATCAGTAGCTATTCTTACTGGACTCGTTGCAAAAGAATCTGTAGTTTCAACTATGGAAGTTGTTTTTGCGGGAAGCCATGAAGTTCTTCCTCTATTCTTTAATCAATTGTCTGCTTATGCTTTTATGGTATTTGTATTAATTTACACTCCTTGTATTGCAGTTATAGCTACAATGAAAAAAGAATTTGGAAAGAAGATGATGTATTTTTCAATATTCTATCAGCTTGTACTCGCTTGGATAGTGTCTTTCTTAGTATATAATATAGGTGGACTTTTAATAAATATATTGTAGATACTGGAGGTGTTTCTAAAGTGGAATTTATTATAACAGGTTTATTGATACTAGTATCTTTATTTATCTTATACAAAAACTTAAAAGCTAAAAAAGGTGGCAGTTGTAGCTGCTGCTCGAAAGATTGTGCTCATTGCCATAAGGCCGTTTTAAATACAATAGAGAAAAAATAAAAAGAACATGTGCAAAGCAAATTTTGTTTTGCACATGTTCTTTTTAATAGCTTTCTTTTATTACTGCTATTAGCTCTTCTTTACTTAATTCCCCTGTATTTAAGGAGTGTATTATTCGCTTTGCACACTTTTTAGATATCTTAGAATAATCCGGATTAAAATTTAATCCCTTTTTGTTTATTAAAGTTATAATTTTGAATTTTTGACCTGGACTTAATAGGTCACTACGAGAAATATAATTTCTATCTATATAATCTTTTATTATAAAAAGATATGGAAGACTAAAAACATCCTCACAATTGTGAAGTAATATGTTCTCTAGAATATTTACGTTTCTGCTTTTCAAATAAATATTATACTGCTCCTTAGTAGCTTCACCATTCATAGAATCTATTCTATCTATTCCTATATATTTTTCAAAAGCTCTAAGATTACACTCATCTAGTCCTATGGATTTTGCATAAGGAGTGAGCATCCTATAAAGATCATAGGTATTTTTCTTTGCTTCAATTTTAACTCCATACTTTATAGATTTCTCCAAAATATATGGTTCATCTAATGACTTTCCATTGAATGTAGCCCAGCTGTCATATCTATTTAAAAGTTCTGCTGATTTTTCAATAAGCTCTCTTTCTTCATTTAAATCTTCACATAAAAACTGCTCTATCATAAACCTTTTTCCCTCTATATACCCTAAAGCTATAGACCATATAGAACCTAGTTTACTATTTAGTGATGTCACTTCTATATCAAAATAAATAATTTTATTTAAAGCATACACTTTTATTATTCTATTTTCTATATCTAATTTTTTTGCATACTTTCTATATATCATACTTTCCCCTCACATAATCTGCCTACAACCATATCATATCTCATCTATAGTTTGTACTCCTATTAGCTTCATAGCATTATTAAAGACTACTTTATAAGCCTTAATTAGCTTTATTTGATATGGCTCATACAAAGGATTCTCACCTTCTATTGTTAGGATAAATTTATTAAATTTCTGTGTAATATCTATAATATATCGCGTTATTACATATGGTTCTAATAAATTTATTGCCTCTAGGATTTTTTTATGGAACTCACCTAATATTTCTGCAAGTTCCCAAGAAGATGTTTCTATAGGACCTTTCATAAGACAATTAAATTCTATATCTTTTGATTTATCTAAGATATTTAATGCTGTTATATAGGAATGTTGTACATAAAGATAACTTTCATCATGGAAGTTCATAATGTCATTTAATAAAATGTTCTTATCTTTTTCCCTTGGACTTTTGAGATAAGAAAATACAACGGCTTCCTTTAACACTTTTTCTTCTATCCTATCTTCATAATCCCATAAAGAATTTGCATAGTGAAGATTTTTTTTCATATTTCTCTTAAATTCATTGAGAAAGCTATCTATATCAATAAAACTATAATCCTTATACTTTTCAAATCTTACCATTCCCAATGGTATATATTCTAAAGAGTCTTCATCTAAGTCTATTTTCAGAACCTGTGAAGCTTTAGTTAATTGGTTAAAGCTGATTTTCTTATCTTTTCTTCCTATAATCATATACCTATTAAAATCATAAAATTTCTTTATATATATTAGCTTTCCTAGAACTTTAGCTTCTTTAGATACTTCTCCAAAAATATTTTCTGCTATAAAGGGCATCATATTATAATCTTTAAATTCAATGACTTTTGCACAATTTTTATATTTAATCTGTTCTTTTTTCATTAAGCCATCTGTTATATTCTTTAAGAAGTCCTTATCTATATAATCAAAATCACAACTGTCATATACATTGTAGCTTTGAGATTTAAATATATTATATAAAGATCTTTTTATAACCTCTGAAAAATTTATCCTTTCCCCTACTCCCTCTGTCATCACAGAAAATGAATCTTCTATATATATTACTTTTTCACTGCCAATATCAGATTTCCCTAGTTTATCTCCATTTAATAAAATGTTATCTATTGTAGAGTTCATAAAAACACTTTTATTTAAATAAAAATTTAAATAAACTCCATGGATTTCTACTCTTTCAAAGATATCACTATTAAATTCCTTTTTTATTTCCTTGGCAATCATAAATGGATTTGTTAGAGATTTATTGAGCAATTTAAAGCATGGCAAAGAAAAATCCCCCAACTCTTTTTGTGGAGGTATCTCTATTAACTCTTCTAAAAACTCCTGACCTAAATTTAATATATCATTGATAGCAGCAGCCAAGATACTCTTATTATAGTTCATCATATTCTCCATCCTCTAAGTGACATACAAAAAACGTCCCTTAATGAAATTTAAGAGACGACTCTACTAGGTAAATCTAAAATTCATAAAATTATTTTAAAATATTATATCACAGCAACTTCAACTTATCAATACACATAGAAATTATTATCATATTTTCTCTTAAGATATTGCAAAATCTTTCCTTATAAAATAAGATAGTGTTATGCTTTAATTTTATTTATAAGGAGATATCTGTAATATGCATTTAGGTATAATAGACATTGGTTCTAACTCAGTTAGATTAATAATTGCTGAAATTCAGAAGAACGGTGGTTATAAAGTAATAAATGATGTAAAAGAATCTTTAAGACTTGGAATGGATGTAGAAATAGATGGTTTCATATCTGAAGATAAAATAAATGCCACCATAGATACACTTAAGAATTTTAAAAATTTATGCAGCTATATGAAAACTGCAGAGGTAATAACAGTAGCTACAGAAGCTCTTAGGAAAGCTTCTAACAAAGAGGATGTCATCTCTAGGATAGCTAAAGCTGTAGACCTTGATGTCCGAGTTTTAAAAGGGGAAGAAGAAGCTTATTTAGACAGCGTTGCTGTTTTAAGCAGTTTCTACACTAAAAGCTCTCTTGTAATAGATATAGGCGGTTCTAGCACAGAATTATCCCTGCTTAAAGATAACAAGGTATACAAATATACCTGCTTACCTTTTGGCTCTATAAATTTAACTCATAGATATGATTTGACCGATATAGTGATTCCTAATAAAGAAGATGATTTAAACTCCTTTTTATTAGATGAGTTCAAAAAAATCCCTTGGCTTCAAGATGAAAACATAGATTCATTGATTGCCATTGGAGGAGCTGCTCGAAACCTTGGACGCATGGATAGAAAACGAAAGAGATATCCTTTAGATGTATCTAGCGGCTATAGTTTTTCAGACATAGACCTTAACCAAATGTTCAATATCCTTAAGAGCAAGAATTTGAAGCAACGTTTGAAGGTAGATGGCATTTCCAAGGATAGAGCTGATATAATAGTTGCCTCCACAGCCATACTTGCTAATCTTACATCCTTTACTAATATCAAGGAAATCACTGTAAGCGGCAAAGGTCTTCGTGAAGGAATTCTATGTCAATACGTAAATGACACTACAGATACCCACAAAGATATATTGGATTTTTCATTAGAGTCCATAATGTGCGACCATAATCTAGACAAAAATCATGCTTATAATGTCTATAATTTGACTAATACCTTGTTTGAAGAATTAACTTCTATCCTTGAGCTAGATGATGGTTCCTATGAAAAGATATTAAAAGTAGCATGTTTATTGCACGATTCTGGTATAAGCATAAGATATTATGATCACCATAAACATTCTTTTTATATAATACTAAATTCGCCTATAAATGGACTTAATCATAAGGAACTTATAATGGCTGCTTCTATAGCATACTGTCATAGAAGTATGGTGCCTCAAATAAACACCATGGCCTTTACAGGAATTATAAATCGACTTGATGGTGAAGTTATAGGCAAACTTTCTATTCTTTTAAGAATAGCTGAAGCCTTAGACCAAAATATGATGGGTGTTGTAAAAATAAAGAGATGTTCTATAGATATAGATAAGGTTACTGTATTCATATCAGGCCTAAAAGATCCTTCTTTGGAAATAGAAAAAGCTATGCTAAATAAGGATAAATTTAAAGAGATTTTCAAAAGAGATTTAGATATACAATTTGAAGAGTAACTAAAAATGACTTGGATTACATAAATCCAAGTCATTTTACTATTTTAATTTTGCTATAAGACACATGGTTTTCATTCCAAGCTTAGTGAATTTTTCTTCATATTCTGTCATGACATTTCCTTTAAAATCAGAATTGTGCAAGTCATATGTTGAAAATATAACTTCAAAACCGCTTTCTAGGAAGTATTCTAGGGAAGCTTCAAAAAGCTCCTTATCATCAGTTTTAAACCAAATCTCTGTATTAGGTTTTATAAACTTTTTATATCTTTCCAAAAAAGTTGTGTGGGTAAGTCTTCTTTTATTGTGGCTCTTTTTAGGCCATGGATTGCAGAAATTTATATATATCCTGTCTATTTCATCCTTATCAAACACATCCTCTATAAAGGCAATTTCTAGAGGTACAATTCTAACGTTCTCTATTTCCTTTTCTTGAACATTTCTAAGGGTATATATAAGAACCTCATCCTTTATGTCTATTGCAACATAATTTATCTGTTGATTATTTTCTCCATGAGTTGATATAAACCTACCTCTTCCACATCCAAGTTCTAAGTATATGGGATTAGAATTTTTGAATTCCTCACTCCATTTTCCCTTCATTTCTTTTGGATTAGTTATAACTAACGGGCTTTCCTCAAGCATTGGTCTTGCCCACCATTTTTTTCTTAATCTCATTTTGTCCTCCTGTATATGCGTATTTTTATAACATTCCTATTCTTAGTGCTATCATCAAAAGAGTATTTGTTAGTCCATCGATTGGTTTTCTTATTATTCCTATTATAGGAGTTAAAAGTATTATAGCTACGATAATATATCTATATTCATAGTACTTGTTGTAATAGTTATAGTAAAACTTAGGGAATAAGTCTCTTACAACGCTCCCTCCATCGAAACTTGGAAGAGGAAGAAGATTAAATATAAACATCATAGAATTCAAATATATCGTATAATATAAGACATTATTTATTATTGTATACATAGACGCAGATTGAAGTCCGCCGCCAAACTTATAAAATAAACCTAAAATTATTGCAGAAATTATTGCTACTGCTAGATTGGCTAGAGGTCCTGCTAAAGTTACCTTTAAATCATCCTTATAATAATTTTTAAATGCCCTAGGGTTTGTCTCCACAGGTTTTGCCCAACCAATCTTGGCAAATATCATTAAAACAAATCCTATTAAATCTATATGCACAAATGGATTTAATGTAAGCCTTCCTTGAAATCTAGGTGTTTTATCACCTAACATATCAGCTACCTTTGCATGAGCATATTCATGAAATGTGAAGCCTATGAGCATTGCTGGAATCATACATATTGTATCTATCAAATTAAAATTACCAAACATTTTATTTTATCCTCCTTTGATACTATTTTATAATTATATCATTTATTTTTATAATGAAAAAGGATGACTTGTTGTAAAATGAAATTGAACTAATAAAAAAAATCCATAGTGGATTATCTGTGTTATGATTTAATTGCT
>JALEZF010000030.1 GCA_022773025.1 Clostridium sp.
TTTACGTGATTCTGTGTTATTATTTTGATAGTCCATAGTGATTATCCTCCGTGTTGATTTTGTTTAGCAATTAAATCATAACACAGATAATCCACTATGGATTTTTTTTATTAGTTCAATTTCATTTTACAACAAGTCAATAAAAAATAAACTTCATGCCACATATAAAATTAAATATATGGCATGAAGTTTTTAACTACTTAGATAAATTATTAAGGATATCTCCTAATTCTTTTATAAGCTCACCATATCTAGCCCAGTCACCACTCTTTTGAGCATCTATGGCTTTATTGTATGCATCTGCAGCTTTATTTATTTTTTCATTAACTGCAGGGTCTATTACACTTTCACCTTCATTATTTGGTGTATTAGTACCTGTTCCCTCAGATGGCTTTGAAATACCACTTGACTTACCAAATAGTGCAGCAAGCGCATTCTCTACACTATCTTCCATAACAACACTATCTCCATAGTATGCTATAACTCTCTTCATCTCAGGTATACTCTTTTGTCCATCTGCAACTATATATAATGGTTTAATATATAGAAGTGAATTATCTATAGGTATTATAAGAGTATCACCAAATTTAGTATTTGAACCTTTAGATTTCCATAAGGTTATTTCCTTGGAAATTTCAGTATCCTGATTTATTTTATTATTGAAGAATACAGGACTGTATATAGTTTTCTTTGGAGGGAATTTATAAAGAACTAAACTTCCATAATGTTCTTCATCCATTCTAGCACCTAAAATAGAAACCATATTTTCCTTTCCTCGTGTATTAAAGTAGTCTAGCATTACCATTTCGATTTCATCTTCACCTGGTAATCTTGTAACCATATATGATGATTCTCCATTTGGATTCTCTTCATCATAATCTACCTTTGTTGCAACTTCCCATAGATCTTCCCCATTGAAGAATACAGCTGGATCAGTCATATGATACTTTTCAATGACCTTCTTTTGAATTCTAAATATATCTTGAGGATATCTTAAGTGAGATTTTAGTCCTTGTGGCATTTCATCTATATCCTTAAATAATCCTTTGAACATCTTAGATAAACTTTGTGCTATTGGATCTTCCTTATCAGCTATATAGAAATCTACAGTTCCATCATAAGCATCTATGACTACCTTTACTGAGTTTCTTATATAATTTATATTTTCATAAGGCTCTGAATAAGGGTATAAATTTGATGTTGTATATCCATCCATAATCCAATATAGTTTTCCTTCATCTAGAACTACATAAGGATCTTTATCATACTTGATAAATGGTGCTATAGTTTGAACTCTATCAACTATATTTCTTCTAAACAATATCTTACTTTCATTTGTTATATCCTTTGATAATAGTATATTTACATCTCTTTGCTTTATAGCGTAAAGTACTCTATTAAGAAAAGTCATGTTTATACCATCTTCACCATCATAATTATTAGTTTGATTCTCTCCACCCTTTGGTGCATCAAACTCACTAGTTAATGTATTTACTATAGCATAGTAATCAGTCTTTTCACCAAAGTATATTCTAGGATTTTCTAAGGGAATATCTGTAGAGTTTACTGGTGGTATATCATTTATAAGAAACTTAGGCTGTCCTTCAGATGTAACTTGGCCTACATCGCTCATTACAATACCATATCCATGCGTATATTTTAAATGCTTATTTATCCATGTATTTGGTTCTATACTGTCACTATTGATTTCTCTTGGTGCAACAAATACTTGCTTAAATTCACCATTTACCTTATATCTATCAACATCTATATCGTTAAAATCATAATAATATCTTATATTTTGAACTTGATTATAGAATTCAAGTGATGGTCTAAAGGAATTTATCTTTATATTGCTAACTATATCTTTATTAGATTCGATACTCTCTTTGTTTAAGTTGTTAGTCACCTCAAAATCCTGCTCAGTTATATTATCAATATTAAATGCTTTTCTAGTAAATTCAATGTTATTTGCTAAATATGGTTTCTCAAGATCAAGCTCATTTGCTTTAACTAAAAACCTTTGAACTAAAAGAGAAACAGGTGCTTGTAGTATTGAAACTACAAATACGGTAGCTATAGCTATTATTATAGGTTTAACTTTATTCTTTCTTATGTTTATAAAAACAACTATTGCAGCAGCTATACACAAGATTGTAAGTACTCTATAGAATCTAAGAGTAACATTCAAATCTATATAGCTAGCTCCAAACACAACTCCATTATCACTATATACTAAATAATAAGCACTTAATATATACTTTATAGAATACATCACAAGTAATACGGATGCTAATATTGCAAACTGTTTTCCTGTAAAATGTTTAAGTCTGCTACCATCTATATACGTTATGTTGCCTTCTGTACCACTATGCATACCTTTTACTCTGTCCTTTAATATAAGTGATGCATAAGCTATTACAGTGACTATTATAAGTATCACTAGTAATGCCATCATGGAATTATATATTGATTGTATTAATGGAAGTTTAAAGATATAAAATGACACATCTTTATTGAACACTGGATCTGTTATATTAAAATCTGTTGAATTTGTGAATTGAAGAATACTATACCAATACTTACTTGATAACCCATAGGATATTAATGCTGATATCAAAACATTTACTAATATGAATATCTTAGACTCCCTTTTTTTAGTAGTACTATTAAGTTCTGCCTTATTTATTTCTTTTAAATAACTCTTTTTAAGACTTCTATAATATATTCCTATTACTGCAAAGCATAAAATGAACATAGGTATCATAAATTTTATAATTGCTAGCATTTTTGTAAAGTAAACACTTAAATATCCTAGACTATTAAACCATTGATAATCTACAACGAAATTTAATATTCCATCTAAGGATAATAGCAATATCATTAATAATAATACTGCTGCCACTAACGTGTACTTCTTTTTCATTTCCTCACTCCTCATTCTATTAATTTAGGTAATTAAAAATTTCTTAGTTCTTAATTCTGATATTATCTTTTTCATATTTTCATTATTATCAGCAACTATAGTATGCAAATGTACGCCTTCTGTTAATGATGATAGTGGCTGAGCCTTATTATCAGAAAATCTATTTATAAAGCTTTCTAAATCAGCAGAGTTTTTTATCATTAACATTGCTTTTATCTCTCCATAAACAGGATGCTCCACTATAACATCCTCTATGATCCCACCATATTTTATAACTATAGACAATTCATCTGTCATTTCTTCTCTACTATGATTTATAGCTAAAATTTTTCTAACTTTATTATCACAGTTATCATATATTATGTATCCATCTGGAGTAGCTATTATTTTCATTCCTGTGGCTCTTAAAAGCGCTATATCCTTAACTATTACCTGTCTAGTTACACTGAACCTTTCAGCAAGTAAACTTCCCTTTAAAGGCTCATTAGAGCTTATTAAAAGCCTTTCAATTTGTAATCTTCTCTCTTTAGATGTCACTTCTTATCACCACCTAACTCATATCATCACTTTTTTTTAAAATATAAAGCATTTTGTTATGTATGCTTACGTTTTTATGATGATTTCTAATTACATATATAAATTCTTCATCATATGCCATTCCTTTAAGTATATTAGCTCCATACTCAGCATGATTATAGTATACATCTACCTTATCAATATTTGTATACTTCTTAATAGCTCCATGAGTAACTTTATTTAAAATAACCAATATAGATTTATCTATTAGGTTTAAATGTTTTTTAACTTTTCCTACATCATGAAGTAGTGCGATTTTCTTTAGCTTTTTTAAATCTACATCTTGATTTTCATTTATCACAATTTCTTCACACATTTTAGCTACCCTAAGAGAATGATGTTGTTCATTTAACTTTAATTTTAAAAATATTTCTAGCTCATCATTAGTTAGATTTTCTTTGAGATACTCCATATCAATTGATTTAAAGGGAGATATAATTCCCCATACAAATTGCTTAATTCTATATATCATTTTAGTCACCTGTTAATATACCTTATAAAATATTGTAATAAATAACTTATATATAAACAATTAATAATTTTTTAAATATACATTAACATTTCAAAAATATTAATATAATAAAAAAACCATGAAGATTAACTTCATGGTTTATGGTGGAGATAAAGAGATTCGAACTCTTGACCCCCTGCGTGCAAGGCAGGTGCTCTCCCAGCTGAGCTATACCCCCAAAAATGGTGGACCTTCAGGGACTCGAACCC
>JALEZF010000035.1 GCA_022773025.1 Clostridium sp.
AAAAGTTTGTATCCAAGCTTTTTACTCTTTTAGAATTGCTGGTCTAAATTTATTTCTAAACTTACTTTTCTTACTCTGTTTAATTTTCAAAGACCTTGTCGCCCTCAAGCGACTCATTTAGTTTAACACTTAAGTTTTTCATTGTCAACAACTTTTTTCAAAGTTTTTTTCATTGAAAACTTATGGGCTTATTTTTGAAACTTAAGCTTGTTTGTCGTTCTGTGCTTATCTGCATCAGCGACATGACTTATAATATCACCTTTAAATTATATCAATTTTATAAATTTCATCTTTAAAATCAATTTATATTGTTTTTTCTCTCTTTTACTAATTTATTCTACATTTATCTCTTATTGATACACCAGGAATAGTATACTTTTTTATTCTGATTATTCTTTACAGAATTTCATTATCAAAATCCTTTATCATCTCATATATTATTATATATACCAATTTTAGAAGGGATATGGATGCATATTTATTTTATTGTCCTATTAATATCTCTGAATCTTTTATGTTTTTTCATACCATATGTATTCAGTGATGGCTTTAAAAGATTTAGAGTAAGCAAATTTCTACCCCCTATATTTTCCGCTATACTTGTACTAATTTCATCTTTAGGCATGATATTAGTACATTCAATAGATTTGTATATGGAATATATATTTTTAATTGTAACTTCTGATATTTCATTTGTTGCAATGCTGATTCTATGTATATATTATGAAGTTGTTCGTGGATATTAATAGTTGATTGCATATTCCATATGGAATATTTAATATAAAAGGCTCCTAGCTATAAGAAAAAAAGCTAAGAGCCTTTGCTTGTGTGTTTTTAATTCAGAACACAATTATTTATTCCTTTATTCGATTTGATATAATTTCATAGACCTTTTCATCATAATTAGCAACGATAAACTTATATCTTCCTGGATTATAACTGATGCCTAAATCATAACAGATTATCATTTTGTCGCCTTTTCTCCTCATAAAAGAAAGCATCTTCCAAGTCACATCTTTTCCTCTTACAGTTAATCCGGTATTATTTATTGCAATTTTAGATTTATAATTTAATATAACACTCAATATATAGTGTAAAGTCAAGAATCCCATAAATATAACATCGCCCACAATGAACTTCATCTCTCCCTGGATGTTTTCATAGCCTTTACACACATATATAATCACAATGGCTATGAATAAAACAAAACTTAAGACTGATAAAAGTTTTTCATTGTTCTCATGATATGGTGTCAGTAAATATTTTGCATTTTCATTTGCAATACACTGTCTTATTAAGACTTTTAATTTATAGACGGCTAAAAGTACGGCAATAATCGTAATAGCTGCTATAATAGGGTACATACTCTCATCTCCCAAAATTTTTCCTCTTATATAATATGAAGAGAGTTTCTTATAGTTCCTACAATATATTCCTTTTATCATTTACATTGAAATATAAAGTTTTTAATGATATATTTATAGAAAAGATAGATTAAAAAATTACCATGTGAAAAGGAGGAAAAGCTAATTCTCTCTTATGAATTAGCCTAAAATAACGATGAAAAAAGCAACCTTATTAGGTATATTGCTATCTGTGACATTACTTGCTGGATGTGGTGGATCTTCTTCATCTAAAGCAGTAAAAGATGATAGTAATTCAAAAACATTTGTAAATTACGAAGTTCAAGGTAATTCAAAAGTAGAAATCAAAAATTTAGAAACATCAAAGACATCAACAATTAACTCATCAATTGATGTATCTGCTGATCCTAAAGCTCATTTAGCATATATCAGAGTTAAAAATCCTAAAACCGAAGAAACTTTGTATTTAGAGAAGGATCATTTCCTTATAAAAGCAGGAGATATATATAAGGATATAACTATTCCATTTAGAGATAGCAAATTTCAATATTTATTCTCTCTTCAAAATACATTAGCTTACGGAAATGATTATCTTACACTTTCTACATATGCTAATTTGAATGAAACTTCAAAGCAAAGCACTTCTAAAACTATAAGCGGTAAATCCTTCTCAGGTACTGAGAAAGTTTATGAAGGCGATGAGATATTAACTGATGTATTTAAAAAAGAAGCTGAAAACGTCCTTAATATGAGAAACGAGGCTAACACTTTAAGTTCAATAAAAGATGCTGAAGCCCAATCTAAGCTTACAGACAAAGAAAAGGAAAAAAAGGTTTCTGCTCTAGAAAAAGAATATAAAAAGAAAATGAGTAACCTTTTATCTGTAGTTAAGGTTACTGATGTAAAAGTTACAATTTTTGAAGACAAAGATGGTAATGTCCTTTCTGCTAAAGCTACTGGAAAGGTTAATTTAAACAATGCTATGGAAATGACATTTACATCAAACTACGACATAACAGCTTTAGGAAATGATGTTAAAGTTGATTTAATGGATGAAAGCAAAATAGAGCCTTATACTGGAGATTTAAGATACTCTCTTAGAAACTTATTTCAACAATAGATAATTAAGCTTTCTATTCAAAGTCATGTAGTAAATATGAAAAATTAGCCCAGAAAAGTTTTAAGATTCATAGAAATCTCAAACTTTTCTGGGCTTTTGTTTTGCCCTATATATATATCAGTAGTCAATGCATAATCCTAGTGCTAGTGTTGGTTCATCTGAGGTTTCTTCCATATCCACTAATTCTTAATGATGCTATACTTAAATGTAGCCGAGGTGTCACTTCTGTCTTTCCAACAGCTACTATTGAGAAACTTATTATCTAATTTCACGTTAATGTTTCTGTGATTTTTATCTATAGATATTAAAGTATCCTCCCCAATATCGTACCAATTAATGTTATCATAGCTGTATTTAGCCTCTACCTCTTCATAGTCCATAGGTAAAATTTGTGACACCGAATATTTTCCACCTAATACATCACCAGCAGCCTGTCCATCATTACCTGAAACCTTGGTGTCTTCACCAAGCAACCTAACTCTAATATCTATTCTTTCACCATCATGTAATTCAAAATTATATTTGTTTCTAGATAAACCTTTATCCATTTTAATCAAACTCATAACAGTTTTCGTGGCACCTTCCTCTACAATAGATATATCAGCTAGTTTAGGCTCTATAGTCACATTATTTATTGTAGGCATTATAGTTTTAATTACTTTGTCATTAGGATCATCAAATATTAATTCAGCCTTATTCACTATCTTTACATTTTTATCACTGTAATATGGATCTACAGCCTCCACTATAAACGAAATTTCCTTTCCCCTAGCATTTATATCATTCAAATTAATTCTAATATTATTCCCT
Source organism: Clostridium sp. (assembly GCA_022773025.1). Classification (GTDB taxonomy): domain Bacteria; phylum Bacillota; class Clostridia; order Clostridiales; family Clostridiaceae; genus Clostridium_X. Next base: position 3,295 of record JALEZF010000035.1, read on the forward strand.
TCCATACTAACATCCTTCCCAGAAACACCTTGAAGCTTTATATCTCTTGGAAATTTAAAGTAAGAGGAAAGTGTCTCATTCAAAATAGCATTTTTAGCTATCATTGTCCCTGTATTAGAATCAATCTTCCCTGTAATGTCATTAAGCATTACTAAGAGTTCCTCAATTTTTCCAGTAATATATTTCTTATAAAATTCACTCCTGTCTTCATCCGATTCTTTCGGTGCTACATTTTGAATTGTACTTAAAAATTTAGTTTCTGGAGATAAGGAGTTTATGTCTGATGCTTTACTAGACATACCTACGGAATAAAATTTCGCCTCTTTGTGCCTTCCATTAAGATAATTCTTATCCTCCATAGTATTATTATCCCATCCATATTGCCCATATGATTCACCTATTCCACCTACGAATCTAATACCACCAATAACTTTATTATATTCTAGCTGAGCACTTTTTATAAACTTATCAAAATGTACCCCTAAATCTGATTTTATGCCCTCTGAAACATAAGGTAATTTTGTACTAATACATATAGCATATCTTTCTGCATCCGGTCTTTCTTCTTTTGATTTATCAAGCAGTTCTCCTATTCTAAAAATTGCTGCCTCAGTATTAGTTATTTTCCCAAAACTTAACTTCTCAATATTTTTATTTAATACATCAATATTCCAGTTAAATTCCTTATTTGTTACTTCTGAATCAATTAAAACTCTCGAGTCAACTAGTTTGTTTCCTTTAGCGTTAACATTTGTACCAGATCCAACAAGAGCTATTCTTATGTTATTTCCATTATCCTTAGCCAGTTTAGTACAAAATTCCTTAACGCATTGCTTTATTGATCGAATAATATATGAACTAGTAGTTCCTTCATCTATTGCAATTACTACATCAGCCTTAGATTTTTTCTCTCCGCCAATTTTTATATTAATTTTGTAAAGATCATCCTCCAAGACTTCTATATTTTCCGTAAAATCAAAGTTTTTTTCACTTTCTGGTGCATCCTTTGAATCTTTTCCTGTAAAAGTTGTTGTTTCTTTCTTAATACTCTTTTCCTCATTCATATCCTCTAACTTCCACTGGGCTTCTGCTATAAATGGTATAGTCATTGCCACGATGATAAAAACTGCAATCAACAAAATCGGTCTTACTCTCTTTTTTAATACCTTCCTTAGTTTCCTACCTTTCTTCACATTACCCCCTCCATTTACCATATAAATGTTTATAATTTTATAAATCTGCCTCAAATATATGTAATTATTTTACATATATTATATCACTAATTTCTTCTTAAGTATAATGGTTTAACGGATATGTCATAAAATAATAAAGTACACCAAAAATGTTGTAGGATTTTTCTATAACATTTCTGATGTACTTATTTTATAATTGCTTATTAAATTATTTAATCAATTTTGCATGTACAATAGTTCTCGCATCATCTATCTCGTAAGTACAAGTTACTAAAGTCAAAATTTTATCCCCTTTTTCTACCTTTATATCACTGGTATAAAAGGATTTATTTTTTATAAATTTTATATACTCATCGAATTCCTCTGCCGAACTGTAATTTATCTTTCCGAGCTTGTCTCCTGGCTTTAAAACATAAACTGAAAATACTTCGTAAGTATGTGCTCCAGCTTCATCCTTTATAATCACTTTATTGTTTTGATAAAAAAACTCATTTTCCTTAAAATTTTGAAGCTTACTAAACATAGAACCATTTCTCATATTGTGACCATAAAGAATTATGTTATCATCCTTGTCTACTTCATTTAAATAGTCCATAAAAATGCAACCCGATATAGACTCTTTCTTATTAAAATCATGGTTTAAATAAAAATCATTGTCTGTGCCCTGCACTATGGGATAGTCTATATTCGTATTCTCAACAGTTATCCACCCTCTATAATCAGCATTACTTGCCTTAAGTTTATTATATAGCCCCTTATAGTCAATATTCTCTGGACTTTTTTGAACCTCTTCTAAATATTCCTGCCTCACAGCATCATATGTCTTCCCATCATTCTTGTAAGCATTAAGCTTCGTAAAAATTTTATAACATGAAAATAAAAAAATAACTACTAATATAATCTCAATAATAGTCATAAGTTTTTTCTTCAAACCATATCCACCTCAATCCCATAACTTTATGTATAGTTAAATCATTCTCATCTGAATGAATATATTCTGTCCTCATAATATATTTTTCTCTTAGATTCTCTTATCTCACAATCTTCAAGAAACCTCTATTTCTTCTTTTATTATAACATTAATAAAAGGTCTTATTTATAAAAATTCGTAAATTTTTCAGTATATGTTTTCTACCTAACATAGAAGTCATTGTAGAAAATATCTAACGTCGAAAAGAGACAATGTTTCCATTGCCTCTTATTCATCTCTAAATTCTAGAGAATAATTATTTTCCTGTGTATTTGAAAGTATTGCTTACATCTGAGCGATCTCTCCAATAAGAATTATTATTCACAGTATTTTCAACGTGTATATATACATTAGAATGTTTTTTGTCGATAGTGAAAGTATCGCTTGGATCAATCTTTGACCAATCTGGATTCTCATTATAGCTAACTTTAATTATAGGTTTTTCACTATAATCCATCGGAACTATTTCACTAACTTTGTAAGTACCAGCTGTAAGATAACCATACTTACTTAAAGCAGCTTTATCTCCAGTTTCATACCAAGCAGTATCATAAAATGCACTATCATTTCCTCTTAGATAGGAATTCATAGTTTTCCTACCTCCAGCAGATAAATCTACATTATATTTTGCATCACTTCCTACTTTTTGTATAGATATAGGAAATGTTGTATCAAATGTGCTACTACCTTTAACTACCTTATCTACAGTGATACTACCAACCTTAGGCTCAATAGTTACATGAGGCACTGGGAAAGTTCCCTCTATGCTTTCACTTGGCTTTAAAGGATCTTTTCCAGTTAAAGTTGCAGAAACATTAGTCGCTATATCTTTACCACTAAAATAAGAATCTGATAATGTTACATTATATGATATCTCTATGTGAACCTTATTATCTTGTGGCGTTTGAGTTATCTTAGATAAATCTAATTCAATAGTCTCTGGATTACTACTTACAACTTTAAAAAAGCCTTCAGATGGAGTAACAGAAGTTCCATTAACTTTTACAGCAATCTCTTTATCTGCTGCATCTTGTGGTAATGTAAAAGTTGATGGTAAAATATCAGTTATTTTTCCATCTTTAATTATTGCTTCATTTATATCAGTTTTTACTTCGTTAGCTATTGATGTAAACATAGAAACTATTTTAGTTTTATCATTTGTGTAGTATTTATCTGACCATGCTTTTTGTGTTGTCTCTACACTTTGGATAGTACTTAAAAATTGTTTTGCCATATTTTCATCCGTATCAGATGGATTGGTAAATAATCCTACACTATACATTTTAGCTTCTGGATAATTGTCTGTCCCTTTTACTACAGTTAACTTACCTTGTCCAGTTACATATGGAAAATTAGCATTATACAAATATGGTCCATAATAACCCGAATTATCATCATAATATTTTGTTCTACTATAATTACAAGTACAGTATCCAATACCACCAATATTAGTTATGCTTCCTTTGATTTCATTGTATTTTTTTTGAGCTTCTTTAAAATACCTATCATACGATATATTTCCAGCACCTTCTACAGATGTATCATCATAATAATATGTTGGTAATCCATCAGTGAAAAACAATACATATCTTTTAGCTGTAGGATTAGTGCTTTTAGAAACTTTAAGTAATCTTTGCACTTCATTCATCCCAGCTTCTGTGTTAGTACCTTCTCCTCCCCATGGATTTCTAGCATAAATATCTTTTATAGAGTTTATTATTGTTTTCTTATCTGCAGTAAAGTCTACTCCATCATCATTATATTCATTTTTTCCAAAAGTTGATATAGCCATTCTTATATCTACATTAATAGTTTTTTCACTACTGTATATTGTATTTGCAAATTTTTCAGCAGCATCTCTTACATTTTCAATTTTATCATTCATACTTGTAGATTCATCTACAACCATTATTATATCCGCTTTAACTTTTTCATTTTGTGGTACTGTACCATTTATATCAAATTTAATTTTATATAGGTCATCTTTATAATGCTCTGCAGTTTTATCTATAGTAATTGTTTGATTACTTGGGGTCTTCATATTTACAGCTGTCGATGTAGCAGCATTAGCCTTTGAACTATACCCACTAAATCCCATTGTGAAAAGCAATATTACAGCTAGTAATGCTGGTCTTACTCTCTTTGTTAATGTACTTTTTAGATTTCTTACTTGTTTCATTACTATGCCTCCTTACTTGCCTTTCTGTTTTTCTTAGCTACAACTACTAATAGCATTAAACTTCCTAATGCCACTGCAGCATAGCTTACCACACTATTATCTCCAGTCTTTGGAGCATCGTTAGGCTTTTTATCTGGTTCAACTGGCTCTTCTGGTTCAATATATGGATCTTCACTTGTTGATGTAAATATCCAATCCACTTCACCATTTTTATTCATATACTCATGTCCTGTAGTCGGTCCATCCAATGTAACCACTGCATGTAATTTAGCTTCATCTCCAGGTTGGAATACTCCAAGCTCTATGTCATCTGCCAAACCATTCTCCCCACTAACCGGTCCTTCATATATAACTTCATCTTTATATGTTATCTTCAGTTGTAACTTAGTTAATAAATCATATTTTTCTTCTTTTGGTGTTGTCCTTTCAGCCCTCATATAAAGAGTGTAAGGTTGTTCATGCTTATTTTCTATGGTCATGGTTCTCTCTACAGAGTCCCCTGGCAACATATTAGACTTTTGTAAAAAGCCTTCTTCTGCTGGTATAAATAGTATACCGTCAGCATCTCCTACTAAATGAACATTAGAAGGTAAAGTTTGTGCCAAGACCCCCTGCACATTTACCACCAAAAGAAGTGAAAGGGTCATAACTATACATTTTAAATAGCGCTTCACCTTTATACCTCCTGTTAGAATTTACTACTTAGTTTAAGTAGCATAAATTTTTTAATAAAAGGGGCCAACCTTAAGCAAGCCCCTTTGTTTTATTTTTACAAATTTTAGTATTCAGTATTGGCAGTTATAGTAGCTCCATCTATTGGGTTTACATTTCCTACTGCTGTTGCACCTTCAAATGCTTTTAACTTAGCTTTAATTGCTTCACTTGCATCAGCAAATTTCTCTGCATATGCTCCATTTGATGCTTGTACAGATTCAGCATCAACTTTAATGTTAAATGCCTTGTTCATTTGATCCATATTGGCGTCCTTAGAGAAAGTTACTTTGTCTAATAATTGATCTGTGTATTTTCCTGCTGCTACTTTTCCCATGTAGTAGTAGTAGTCTCCATCTTTAACCCAAGATGGATTATCTCCAGTTGTATTTGCGAAACTCATAGTAACATTTTCACTTAAAGTAGTATCAAGAGTTATTTTAACTCTTATGAATTGATCAAAAGTAGCTGAGTTCTTAACTTGAACTTTCTTATCTACAGTTTTACCTGGTTGTAATACTTTTGCATCATCCTTATCAAATTTTTCGTATATATCTAATGCTACAGATTGATTTTCTCCTGTTTTAAATTTATTTGTTACGCTATCGCTAGCTGTTAACCAAGCTAAAGTTCCTCCAACTATTCCTACTGTTAATGCACCTGCAACTAATAAAGATGTTATCTTCTTATTTTTCATAATAATAAATCCTCCCATTTTCCCTTTTATTTTTTTTATTATAAAATAGTCTTCTAAATTATTTTTTTGATACTTCTTAAACTTTAACAACTTCCCAATTGTTTTAGTCTTTTATTTTTTCATTTACAATTAAGCTTCCCATTTCCTAATCGCAAATTTTCATCTTATTTTCTTAATATTATTTCTCTACCTGTTACTTAATTTATTTAACATTGTTTTTATGTTTTCGTCTTGAACATTAGTCCAAGTTTTTTCATAAATGGCTCCAGTTCCATTAGTATCCTTGGCAGCTAAAACAGCTTCAGATTTAACATCAACTATAAGCTTTTTTCCTTCATATCTATTTTCTAGTTCTGGAGGAACCTCTACTTTTATTGACTTTATAATTGCTTCTGTTGGGTGATATATCATTTCTCCTGGTTTTTCTGGGTTAGGTGATGGCGATGGTACTATTTCTGCATAATAATAGTATTCGCTACCATTAGACTTTACCCACTTATTAGTCGGAACTGTAGGAATTGTATTACTGTCAATTATAAAATCATTATTAAATTCAATATCAACAATTGATGTATCTCCTGGCCATGGATTGTCATTTTCATCTACCCATCTCGGTATAATGGCTACTCTTATGAGAGCTGGACTTTTGCTGTTGTTAGTTATTTTAACTAACTTGTCAGCCTTTGAGCCATTCCAAATTTCTTTATCTACAAATTCATTTTCATTTACTTCGATGTCTATACTTCCAGTAGAAAGATTGTTAGTAACACTATCCGTTGCTGTCAAAGTTGCATATGTCCCTGAGGTCAAAGCTACAGCTCCTATCAAGGTTGCTGCTACTAGTGCCCCTATCATAAATTTTTTCATTATCCTGCTTTTCACCTCCTCATAGAAGAATTTTCTTAAGCCATTGTAGTTTATTTTTAATTTAGCCTTTAATGGTCCTGTCCATCTTTAGCTAACATAAAAATTAATGAGCTTTTGAATCTCATTTCTGTTTAATGTGATTTCATGTGATAATTAAGAATTTAAATAAACTTTCTTTTAATCCCCCTTCCAAAATGTCGAATTATAAGATTTAATATTTTATCAACCACAAACCAATTTAATTAATTATTTAATATAACATTGCCTTCATATTAAATTTATTTTATTATTTTAGTAATATGGTTATTTTTTCTTTGGTTTCTATTGGTTATTTTAGCACATAGTTTCCACAGATGCAAGTAGTTTTTTTACAATATAAGTATTTTTTTTAGTAAAAGTAATTAAACTTTTTTAACGGTTTTATTGGGCTTTGTGCTTTGGATAAAATCATCTATTAATTTAACAAACGATTTTTCTTCCATAAACCATATTTATTCTTAACTTCCATGTCTAAATTATATATCCATTTTCTATAACTTATTAAATTGTGCTTTGAAATACACTCATAGGCAATGAAGTGCAGTTTTTTAGCTAAATCTCGGTTCATTTTGCCATATATAGTAAATCATTTTTATTTTCTGCATTTAAAAAATTCGAATTACTTTCTATTTTTAAACTCTCCAAAACAGATGATGTGAAACCACCATATTTAACTTTCCACATATAATATTCTATAAATGCACAAAACCCACGAGAAAATTTTTAGAACCTTCTCATGGGTTTTATATAGAATATAGCTTTACTTTTAAGCCGTCTTATTGTTATCATCATTTTTATTTATTTTTTTCACAACTACCCCTACAGCCATAAGTCCAAATGCAATCACAAGAATAGCTATTATTATTTTTGATAGGTTTTGCTGCATATACTGCATCTTGCTTCCAAGTCCACCTATGTATTTTACCACTTTTCCTACTAGAAGCTTCTCGCTTACAGGATTAGGGTCTTCCACATTATTTGCATCACCTTTTGTCACAAACTTTATCTCTTCTTCTTCTATAACCTGCTTAACTCTATGCGTTGTTATATTTTCAGATTGAGTGCTAGCGAAAGTTATTATGTCTCCTTCTTTTATTTCTGACGCTGGTGTTTCTTTTACTATAACAAGATCTCCCGGTACTATTGTAGGACTCATACTTCCAGTAAGAACTGTATAAAATTTATATCCCATCACTGAAGGCTGAACCCCCATTTTTTTTGCTCTAAGCATAGTAAAACATACAAGGATCAACGATATAAGTATTAAATAAAACAATATGTTTCCTATTATCTTTCCAACCTTTTTCATTTTCAAAACACTCTCCTTACTATTTTTGCCTCTAAGAATAGTGTACCATAATTATCCACAAAATCGAATTATATTTTATATCTTTGTGAGCAAATTTATCATCTTCATTATTTTTAAAATCAAAGATTATGATCTCACTCTCCTCTCCCCACCAAGAAACTTGACCATTGCAATTCAAGTAGCTACAATATATATACACGTAAAATTTCATTTAGTTCTAAACCAAGGATAAAATAAGAGATTAAATAAGGATGGTAATTTATGAACGATATTAAATTAGTGATATTCGATATGGATGGTCTTATGATCGATACTGAAAGGCTTAATTTGAAGGGATGGATAGAGATAGGAAAGAAGCACAATTACACTATCGGACCTGAAAATATTCAAAAGATCATGGGTATGGCTCGTCACGAGCACGAACCTATTCTTCGAAAAGATTTCGGAGACGATTTTCCCTATGACACAATATATAATGAAAAGAATCAATATGTAACTGATATTATAGAGAAAGAAGGCATAGGCGTAAAACCTTTTTTACTAGAGCTTTTAGATGTACTTGATGATATGAAAATAAAAAAAGTAGTTGCAACTGGTACTAGTCGCGAAAGAGCCATTTATCTTTTAAAAAGAGCTGGTTTGTATGGAAGATTTGATGATATGGTCTGTGGCGACGAAGTTAAAAACGGTAAACCTAATCCAGAAATTTTTCTAACAGCTTGCCAAATAGCAAATATCTCACCAGCTGAAGCCATGGTTCTTGAGGATTCTCAAAATGGCCTTATAGCAGCTCATGATGCAGGAATAAAATGCTTTATAGTTCCCGATCTTCAGTATCCAGCATCACAATATACAAGCTATGCTGAAAAAATATGTGAAACTTTAAAAGATGCTATTGATTATATCAAGAAATGATAATATAATAGTAAAAATCTTGTATTTTTAATGAGCATTAAATGAACTTATAAGAAAACAATCCACAGTTCTGGAAAAGTTTTAATCCAGAATTGTGGATTGTTTTTAATTTAACTGTGAATAAGTGTTGTAATTTTTTCACTCTTCACTTAAATTATTTTTTACTATTAGATTACTTTAAGTTCTTTGCTGACTTTATTAAGAACTTCACATCCTTCTTTAGTTACAAGGACTAAATCTTCTATTCTCACTCCAACTTCTCCAGCTATATATATTCCTGGCTCAATAGAGAAAATCATACCTTCCTTTACTGGCTCATGGTTTACAGCCGAAACATCCCCTAAATCATGTACTTCTATGCCTATAGAATGACCTAATCTATGAGTAAAATACTCTCCATACCCCTTAGATGTTATATAATCTCTTGCAGCAGCATCTATTTCAGAGAATTTAACCCCTGGTTTAATCATAGCTATAGCTCTCATATTTGCTTCACGTACTGTCTCATATACTTCTCTAGCTTTATCCGATGGTTCTCCAATGAATACTGTTCTTGTCATATCTGAGCAATAAGAATTTTTCTTGCATCCTATATCCAATATAACACTGTCTCCAGCCTTTCCTCTAGAATTATCTGGCTCATGATGAGGGTCAGCAGCATTTGCTCCATAAGCTATTATTGGATCAAAAGAGAATCCTTCTGCTCCAAGTTCTTCATATATATCAGCTAACTTTGCTGCCATTTCCTTTTCAGTGAACCCCTTATTTGTAAGCTGTGCTAGTTTCTCAACAGCCATATCATTTAAGCGAGAAGCTTCTCTCATGAATTCTTTTTCTTCTTCATCTTTGCACATTCTAACTGTATCTACTAATGTAGCCGCACTTACGAATTTGCTTCCTGCTTTTAGTTCTATAAGTTTTAATAAGAATTTTGCTGGCCAGTTTTTGTCTATAGCTATTGTCTTATCTTTTTCTATATAATCAGCCATTATAGCTACAGGTTCTTGAGTATCATTATACCAAACCTTTTCTACTCCAAGATCCTCTGTAACTGGGAATAGTTCATTGATGAACAGCTTGTGATTTCCATTAACATTTAAATAAAGAGCTACTAATCTTTCACCTGGATGTATCCACTTTCCTGTTAAATAAAATATAGCTGCACTATCTGCTATTATAGCTTGTGAAATTTCTAGAGCTCTCATTTGTTCTAATACTTTTTCAACTCTTTCAGTTTTCATTACTGGTCCTCCTTGTATATGCAATATTTTGCTTCATTTAATTATCTGGATCCCTTTTATTTATGTATGAGATACAGCATTTTAGAATAATTACCTTCTTATGCTATTATATCAAAGATAAGAAGATAAAATCAAAATATAATCTTCTTGAGAATATAAAAAAACCATGAAGATTAACTTCATGGTTTATGGTGGAGATAAAGAGATTCGAACTCTTGACCCCCTGCGTGCAAGGCAGGTGCTCTCCCAGCTGAGCTATACCCCCAAAAATGGTGGACCTTCAGGGACTCGAACCC
>JALEZF010000041.1 GCA_022773025.1 Clostridium sp.
AGCTTTTCTCCCTCAGGATCCAAGTCTCCTTCTAGATCACTTTTCCCATACTGATTTTTCAAGATAGAGATGGCTTCATTAAAATCTAAAGCTGGTATATGGTGCTCTATTTCCGGTAGTTCAGCATTTAATATTTTAAGGTATTCCATGCCTTCTTCCTTTATTTTCTTTAGAATAAACTTTAGAAGATTTTCCTCCATTTCCATTACATCTCTCTCATCTTTTATGAACCCCATTTCAAAGTCCATGCTTACATATTCATTTAAGTGCCTATTGGTATTATGCTCCTCTGCTCTATATACAGCTCCAATTTCAAAGACTCTTTCAAAACCAGCTCCTACTAACATCTGCTTATAGAACTGTGGACTTTGAGCTAAATAAGCTTTATTTTCAAAATACTTTACTTCAAACATTTCGGTTCCGCCTTCAGCTCCTTCTGCAACTATTTTAGGAGTGAAGATTTCTGTAAAGCCTTCTTTTGTGAGAAATTCTCTGAAACCTTCAGTGACAAGATTTTGAACTTTAAAAATAGCTTTTTTGCTTTCATGCCTTAAGCTTAAAACCCTGTTATTTAGCATAGTATCAAGGTTAACTTCAAGATTTTCCTTGTTAATTTCTATAGGAAGCTCTTCTTCTACAGCATTTAAAACCTCAATATTCTCTACTAAAATCTCAAAAGGATTTAATTTATTCTTGCTACTCTTTACTAATCCCTCTATTTCTACTACAGATTCTAGCCTTAAATTTAAATTCTCTAAAGCTTCATTGTTTACTACACACTGAACTTTACTAGTTCTATCTCTCAATACCAGGAAAGTTATAGATTTTAATTTTCTTATCCTTTCCACCCAGCCTTTTATAAGAACTTTGTTTTCCAAATAGGATTCTAATTCATTTATCATAATTCTCTTCATAGTATCTCTCCTTCCAAATAAAAAGGCCCCTCAAGCTTTTTATGCTTAAGGGGCAGAATTCTGCGGTGCCACCCTTACAAAAACATAATGTAAAATATATAGTAAGCCTCTATAGAGAATAAAAAAAGTCCTTCACTCCTTATAGGAGCAAAAGACTAGTTTCGCGGTACCATCCTACTTACATAAACTTTATAATATGTTATCTCAGGTCCCTTTAACGGAGGAAAACCGTTCTGTCCTACTAAATTTAAATTCAAACAGACTTCTCCAGGATGTCATTCAGCATTGATTTTCTCATGAAGCTTCCACCAACCTTCACTCGCTTTGGATACTCCTCAGTACTTACTCTTCCCTTCTCAGAATTTTCTTTGTTTTTTACAATTATATTCTCCTATTTTTACTTTGTCAATATTACTAATGAAATAAATTTTATTTTTAATTACTTTCCTATCTTTCCATAGGAATTATATGTCCCCACATTTTTAGATGGTCTTGTAACATTTATCATCTTAGTTGTAAAAAACAACTGTTGCTTTATAAGAGTGTCATTAGATTTCTTTTGAATTTGAAGATTCTTTAATATGCCTTTTATCTCCCCATATACATCCTTTATGTGCTCATCACAGCTATTTTCTATGATAGATTTAAACTCTCCATCAGCTACAAGGTTTCTCCTTTTAATCTCTATAGTGGCAAGATTTCTGCCTGTGATTTCTAGATCTTCTGCAAGTTTCTCTAACCCCATGACATCTTTAGCTACTATCACACTGTACTGATTATCTAATAGTTCAAGAAGCTCTTGAAGGATCTTTCTTCAAAGACTACAAGCTTTAATTCTGAATTCATCTCACTATTTCTCCTTTTGAAGCTTCCACCATCTTTTTCACTATATCTTTTGAATTTATGCTATAAGTACCACTTTCTATCTTTCTCTTTATTTCATTCACCTTATTCATATCCATATTTTCTGTATCTGAGTTTATTTTATTTAGATACTTTGCATCATTAGATATTGTGACCTTATCCTTGATTTGCTTACTTTGAGCTTCACATTTAGCATATTGCTTTTGTTTGCCATAAGCATTTATAACATTATTGGTCTGTACTGAATTTACTTTCATCATTTACCTCCATATACTTTCCGTTATGTCTCTATTATAATTATCGACATTCTAATTGTTTTATTTAGGCATATATAGTTATTTTTTTAATTTAATAGGTGTAGACTTCACGTAAAGCTCTACACCCTAAAATCATTTTATTTACTTTTAAAATCTAATATTCTCACGGATATCTTGTCATCTGACTTAATGCTCTCTCCTAATGCTATATTTTTACCATTAATATTTACATCCATATCTTCATCTACAGTTTTATCTAGACAAAGTATATCTACTTCCTTCAAATTCAGCACATCTTTTATAGTTTCCATGAAGCATCTTCAATTAGAATAAATTAAATGTCTGGAGGAAAACATCTTTTTTTATTTATATATATCAACTAAAAGCCCTTGAATGCTATCTATAGCTGATGATATTTTTAATAATTCTTTTGTGATTTCTTCAAGTTTTTCATTTATAGTTTCCACAGTAGAATAATACTGATTTTCCCAAAATCCTAGATTTTTATTTAAAGTATACATTGAATCCTATTATCCCTTATATCCATGATTCTATTAGCCTTTATTCCTTGAATCTTCATATTATAGTCCCCTATAATAGCTCATAACTTTTGGCACATAATTTTGAGTTTCCCTTGGCATTTTGTAGAGGTCATTTATTGAGCGAACTCCTCTATTCATCATCCTTGTGGGACCACCATTATACGCCATAAGTGACATCTCCATATTACCCTTGTATCTGTCTAAGTATTCTTTAATATGCCTTACACCACCATCTATATTCTGCTCTATATTAAAAGGGTCACTTACGCCTAAATCTCTGCAATTCTCAGGCATAAGCTGCATAAGTCCTTTAGCTCCAACTGGGGACACTACTTTAGGATCAAAGTTCGATTCAACCTTTATTATTGCTTTTATAAGCTTCTCATCTACTCCATACTTTTTCGATGAAATTTCTATAGCATTTTCTATTCTTTCATCTACGCTGACGTTAAGCTTTTGAGAATTAAGCCCTATAGTCTTCAAACTACCCACATTAGCATTTAATGCTGTTTCATTCTGATTTGTCTTCACTTTATTCTGCTCTTTTAAAGCAACTAACAAAGATATAAGCATAATCTCAAATGCTCCCGAATTAAAATTATAGTTCTTATTATTCATATTATTAAAATTCTGCACACCAAAATTATTGTTAAAGCCTTGTATCCTATTTAACATTTAACCACCTCAAAACCTTAATTATTTTAGATATACGGACAAAAAGAAAAACACTTTAATGCTTCTCTTGAAAATTCATAAAAAATAAAGCCATATTTTTATTATATGTATGTTTAGAATATATGTTAATTTTTGTAATCTAGAATATTCAAACTTTTGCTATCACCAAATATGGACTCCATGGTAAAATAATATTACAAATATGAAGGGTGGTGTAATCTATCATGTAGCTAGTATTGGGTCCACTATAATACCTATGTGAATCATTTAAGAATTACTATTTAATATCTTAATTAAAAAGGGGAGTTAATTATGCAGGAGTTTAAACTAAAAAAAGAAATATCATTTTTACAAGCCATGGCTATCGTGGTTGGAATGATCATTGGATCTGGAGTGTTCCTAAAACCAGGTATTGTTCTTCAAAACGCAGGAACTCCAATACTAGCTATTACTGCATGGGTTGCAGGGGGTGTCATTACTCTAGCATCTGCACTTACCATTGCAGAAATTGCTGCTGCCATCCCAAAGTCTGGGGGGTTATATACTTATTTAAAAGACCTATATGGTGACGTATATGGTTTTTTACTTGGCTGGGTACAAACTATTATTTCTTACCCTGCTTCCGTGGCTGCTCAAGCAATTGCTTTTGCCACTTATACTAGTTTCTTTTGGCCACTCAGTGCAATGCAACAGAAACTAGTGGCTATTGGTGTTTTAGCCTTTATTATGCTTATGAATATTCTTGCTACCAAGTATGGTGGAACTATTCAAGTAGTAGCTACTGTTGGAAAGCTCGTTCCCATTGCCGCAATTATACTCTTTGGTTTAATTAACAGCAGTTCCTTCCAAATAACAGGTACTAATGACATTTCAGGTGGAAGTGGATTTGGTATGGCCATTCTCGGAACTTTATGGGCATACGAAGGCTGGATCAGTGTAACCAATATGGCCGGAGAATTAAAAAAGCCTACAAAAGACTTACCTAAAGTTATTTCTCTTGGTGTACTATTCGTTGTTGTCATCTATGCACTTTTCAATCTAGCTATATTTAGAGCAATTCCTCTTAGTGATGTAGTAAATTCCTCAGTACCTGCAGCAGATGCCGCAACTGCCTTATTCGGCAAAAACGGTGCTATTTTCATCACTATTGGTATTATGGTATCTGTCTTTGGGGCCTTAAACGGATTCCTAATGACTGGAGCTAGAATTCCATTTGCCATGGGAGAAGGAAAGATGCTTCCATGCTCAAGTTTCTTGGCAAAAGTAAACCCAAAATTCCATACACCAGCAAATTCTCTAATTCTAGAGAGTGCTCTTGCAGTTATTTATATTTTATCCGGAACCTTTAACACTTTGACAGATCTTTTAGTGTTCGTCCTTTGGATTTTCTTCACTATGGGAGTGTTTGGGGTATTTCGTCTTAGAAAATGTATGCCTAAAAAAGAAGGACTTTATCGCGTCCCTCTATATCCCCTAACACCAATTGTAGGAATACTTGGAGGACTCTATATCCTCATTAGTACAGTAATATCCAATCCAACACAATCATTTGTTGGAATCGCTATCACACTAGTTGGATTACCAGTTTATTATTTCATAAATCGTAAATAAAAAATGGACAATCCCTGTTTTTCATATAAATCGGGGGTTGTCCATTTTTTATTTTTATATTTAATGTCTATTTTTATATATTCTACTTCATTCCAAAGTCTTCTTCTCCGTATCCTGCGCAGATCACCAAAAACGAAATTTTTATAACTTCCAATATTTTCTTCATATAATCAACTCCCTTTCAGTTATCTTATGAGTTAATTATATCTTCTAAATGATTTAGTTCATATTTAAGTATATTAATTTAAGATTTCATTTTTGTAATCTATCACATATCTCCTCTATATAGTCTCCTTTGGCAAGTTTCTTCAGCCATTCCCGAGGTATATCCTCTGCACCATAAGCTATACCAGCTAGTCCTCCAGCAACTGCTGCCACAGTATCCGTATCCTCACCAAGATTCACAGCCTTTAATACGCAATTACTATAATTGTTTGTGTTTAGAAGACACCATATAGCTGCTTCTAAAGTATCAACTACATAGCCGCTGCTTTTTATTTCCTCTTCCTTCAAAAATTTAAATTTTTTATCTTCAATTCTACTATATTTCTCTATTTCATCTACTTTATTTCTTCTATAATATTCAAAAGCCCTATGAACCCCTATAGATACTGAGTCATCAATGCTCTTTCCCTGTGCTAACCCCATAGCAATCATAGTGTAAATAACACAAGCAATTTTGCTTCTTATATGTCCATGAGTCAAAGCGGACACATTATGAACAAGCTTAACAATAGTGGATTCATCACACTGATATCCATATTCCTTGATAATATAAAAAGTCATGGGCAAAATTCTCATCAATGAACCATTACCATTATCATATTCCCTTTTTCCACCACATTCTAAACACTCTATACCACCTTCATATCTAGATATTGCTTCACTGGTAGCGCACCCTATATCAAAGGTTTCTCCATAAGGAGTATAGTACCCTTCATTCTTCCATAGTACAAATTTTTTCATAATATCCTGGTAGTTGATTCCACTAGAAAGGCTATGAAGTAGACATAATGTCATACTAGTATCATCAGACCAAGTTCCAGCCGGCTGATTATGTGTTCCATATGCTCTCATGTCCACAACCGGATTCAGCTTCAAATCCTCTCTATATTGAAAGTCTACCGGCACTCCTAAAGCATCTCCTATAGCTAATCCTAATATAGCACTTTTTAATTTGCTATTCACTATATGCACCCCTTTCCAAATTAATTATCTGCATTTCCGCATTAATATGAGCATTAGTATTTGTGGTCACATAAATATCTAGAATAAGAAAACAATCCTTAAATTCTATTATATTACCATTATCAACCAAACTAAAGTTCTCTATTTAACTTTTGTAAACCTATGTTTGAATTTAAAATGAAAACTTCGTCAAATCTTATATTCAACGAAGTTTTAGAAGGATTGTAAACTCTCAATAAATCTGAAGATAAAAAACATTTATCACAATCACTTATTCTTTAGAGCAATTCACATGAGTATAATTAGTATGTCCATCTAAATAGGTAGCGTTGCAAATTTTATCTCCTATGTTTATAGTTTTACCGCAATACTCACATCTCGATATTTTTGTTGCTTCAAATGCATTGCCACACTTTTGTGGCTTACTTTTTTGCATCTCATCAATCTCAGTCTTGTTAGCATTGTATATAAGTGAATTAATATAGTTAGAAAGATTACCATTACACATTAATTTAGCCTTTTTCATTGCTACAATAGCTACATCTTCCTGTAGACTTATAGTCTTTTTCACAGACATATAAACTCTCCTTTTTCTTAATATATACTATTATAGTATGAAGATAGCTTTATTTTGTGCAGGTTCAATAAGATTTTGTGTTGTTTAGATTAAAATATAGATTATCTTTTCATATATCTATCTCGTAATTTTATAAGAAACTGATCCGTATCACTATTCATATCTTCATAGTCAGTTTCATCTTTTACCCACTTTTTAAAGAAAGTCCAATCCTTAATAGTACCATCATTATTTAAAATTTCTAAATATATACCATCTAACTTATTTTATTTAGCCTTTATCTACCCATTATAAGGTACCAATTCTTTCTTAAGCTTTCTTATTCCTCCCCTAGGATTTTCTACATCACCTTTATATCTTGGGATGAGATGAATGTGAAGGTGCATTACGGTTTGTCCTCCATCGTAGCCTACGTTTACACCTATGTTGTATCCTGTTGGGCTGTACTTTTCATCTACTATTTTTTTCACCTCATGAAGAAGTGAATAGAGACCTTTTATCTCTTCCTCGGTGGCATCAAAGAAGTTTTGAAAATGCCTCTTTGGAATTATAAGGGAATGTCCTTCATTCACTGGGAAGTGATCGAAAATGGCAAAACCTATTTCATTTTCTGCTATATATTCTTTTTTATCGTAATTACAAAATAAACAATCTTTCATGGTCGTTCCTCCAAAGTTTCTATAAGTTTATTTTACCATATTTCTGTATAAAGTGAATTCTTAACTAAAAATAGGTGAGCTTGTTATACCTGCTGAACATAAGACAAAAGTTGTAACTGCTTTTACGTGTATTTAAACTCCTTTTGTGTTTTGGAGAAAATATAAAAGGTACCGGACTTTGCCGATACCCTAAAAAATTTATGCTTACCTTATAACTTTTCTATTTTTATTTTTTCTAACAATTCATTTACTATGTTTTCTTTTACAGAGCCTGTCTCTTCTTCCATGGCATTGGCTGTTCCACAGGCTGAGGCATACTTTAACATTTGTTCTATAGAATAGCCTCTCTCTAAGGATACAGCAATTCCTGCTACATAGGAATCCCCAGATCCTACAGGATTTATAGCTTTAACCTTTGGAACTGTTACCTTGTAGAACTTATCTTTATAGCCAGCTATGGACCCTTTGCTGCCAAGAGAAATTACTACAAGTTCTATACCCTTTTCTTGAAATCTTTTGATTTCTTCTAGAGCATCACTGTCACTTTCTATTTTTCTTCCTGTCAAAGCTTCTATTTCATCTCTATTTGGTTTTATGAAAAATGGCTTTGCATTTATTCCACTTTTTAAAAGCTCCCCGCTTGTATCAAGAAGAAACTTTTTTCCTTTATTCTTTGCTATTGTAATAAGCTCACTATAAAAATTTTTTGGAACATTTCTTGGAACACTGCCAGATGCTACGATGACATCGCTATCTTCAAGGAGTTCTTTGTATTTTTTTACAAATTCACTTTGCTCCTCCATGGAGACTTCAGGTCCTGGTTCTAGTATTTCTGTCTGCACTAAATCCTCTGTAATAATGGCTAGACATTCCCTTGTTTCACCATTCACCTTTACAAAGTCATTTTTTATTTTATATTCTGTGAGCTTTTCTTCTATAAATTCTCCTGTTTTACCCCCTAAGAATCCTGTTGCAATGCACTGCTCTCCTAAAATTGTAGCTACATTTGCAACGTGTATTCCCTTGCCTCCAGGTGTATTTTCAACTTTAAGAGCTCTCATAACAGTACCCTTTTCAAGTTCTGTCATTTCATATCTTTTATCTACAGATGCATTAAGATTTATTACTAATATCATTTTCTTACCTTAGCTCTTAATATCTATTTGCACTGCCACATACGGCAATTTTGTGCTCAACTATTTTCTTCATGGCTTCCTTACCAGGAGTCATGTATTTTCTTGGGTCATTTGCATCTGGATGCTCGTTAAAGTATTCTTTTAAGGCATCTGAAAAAGGTATCTTTAAATCTGTAGCCACATTTACTTTACATATTCCAAGAGAAATTGCTTTTCTTACTAAGTCATCAGGTACATCTGATGCACCATGTAGTACTAGTGGTATATCCACTAAAGCTCTTATTTCCTTTAATCTTTCAAAATCCAGTTTAGGCTCACCTTTGTAAAGGCCGTGAGCAGTTCCTATAGCTACCGCTAGAGAATCTATCCCTGTTCTTCTTACAAATTCTACGGCATCTTTAGGATTTGTGTACATAGCATCCTTTTCATCTACTACCAAGTCGTCTTCTTGTCCTCCTAATTTGCCAAGCTCTGCTTCTACTGTGGTGTCAAACTTATGTGCATATTCTACTACGGATTTTACAGTATCTATATTCTTTTGGAACTCTAATTTTGACCCATCTATCATGCAGGACCTGAAACCTATATCTATATTCTTCTTTATAGCTTCTACATCTTCAAAGTGGTCAAGGTGAATAGCTATTGGAATGTCATATTTATGGGCAGCAACTTCTGCCATGGCATTTATATATTCTCCACCTGCATATTCTATAGTTGAAGGTGTTCCTGCTATTATTACTGGTGATCTCATCTCTTTAGCTGTTTCTACAACTACTTGGAAAGTCTCTAAATTGTGTATGTTAAACGCTGGCACTGCATATCCATCCTTTTGTGCATTTAAAAGCATTTGTCTCGTTGATAATATATTCATCTTAAACCCTCCTGAATTCTAGTCGTGATATTCTCCTCTTTCCCATTTCTCGTTAAACTCATCAAAGAAGTGTTCATCACCATTTGCATAGTCTTTTTCAATCATATTATCCATTTTTTCGATAAGTCTTTTATTTTCCTCTGTTGGCTTATATTCTGTTTCTAAAAATACATCGATGATATTTTCCATAAGACCTATGCCTGTGATTCTTCCTCCAAAGCCAAGGATATTTATGTTAAGCTCTTCTTTTGAATATCTTGCTGTTTCAATATCTCTTACTAGTGCTACTCTTGCCCCTTTAATTTTTGCTGCTGAATTTGTTATACCAACTCCTGTACCACAAATTATTATTCCAAGGTCTGCTTCTCCATTAACCACTTTTTCTGCAGCAGCTTTTCCGTATATTGGGTAATGAGTTCTTACATTATCATAAGTTCCATTGTCTATTACTTCATGTCCTTTTGATTTTAAATACTCTACAACGCTGTTTTTTACATTTGTAACTATATGGTCACATCCAACTGATATTATCATCTTATTTTCCTCCTATGCCATCTTATTTAACATATCTACTCTTATTTGATGTCTTCCGCCTGAATACTCAGAGGCAACAAATTTTTCTGCAATTCTCTTTCCAATCTCTAAGCTTGTAACTTTAGATCCCATTGCTATAACTGAGGTGTTATTGTGATCTCTAGTCATTTTAGCTGAATGCTCATCTGCTACTTGAGCACAAACTATATATTTATGCTTTGCACATATATTAAAGGAGCCTGTACCATATTCATCTATTACAATTCCTCTAGCACCTTCCTTATTAAGAATTGAATCACATACTAAGTTTGATGCGTCACAAAAATCTACGTCTTTTCTTTCAGTCTTATCTACGACTTCATAACCTTTTTTAATTAAGTCTTCCTTTATTCCATTCTTAAACTCTACGCTTTTGCTATCTGATGCAATTATTACCTTCATCGAAAATCCTCCTATTATTTCAAATTTAGTCTTTCAAACTGCTCCTTTGGAGCTTCCATTTCTTCTAGTCCTCTTTTCAAAAGTTCTATATATTTCTTTTCTAGCTCTTCATCCCTTAATGGGCTTACTTGTCCATAATCTTCAATTATATTAAACAGTTTACTTTCAGCTGTATATTTTAAAGCATCGCTAACATTGTCAAGTATTGAAGGGTTCTCTATTGGAATCTTATATACAGGATAATCTGTTCTCTTTAAGAATCTGCCAATTTCTATTTCCGACTCTCTTCCCTTTCCTAAATACTTTCTAATTGTTGTTGGTATGCATGTGTATTCAAAGCATGGTTTGTTTTCTTTGTTTGGAGCTCTGAAATATGTGTACTCACCGTCAGTTACATTCATAGCTATTCCGTGATAACCATATAATGCATATTCCCTTTCAAATGGCTTTTCTTCAGCTACTATTTTCCATGACATCCCTTGTACATCTTTTGGAATATCCACACCTGAATATTCTAAAACTGTAGGCATTATATCTATATTTTGAGTAAGTGCATTTATTCTTTTCCCTGCCATTTCTCCTTTAGGGAAACGTACCATTAGAGGAATGTGAGAAAGTTCATTGTACATATGCATATAATTCTTTCCAAAGTAATTTCTCTCCCCTAAGAAATATCCATGGTCTGTTGTAACTATTATTAAAGTGTCTTCATACATATTAAGAGCCTTTAGCTTGTCTATAAGCTTTCCAAAATGTTTATCTGTCATTGTAAGCAATGCAGCATATCTCTTGTTTATATAATCTAAAGCTTCCTCTGGTACATCCACCTCTTTATAGTTAGGTGTTTCAAAATATGGTCCTTCATATTTGCAGCCATACATCTCCATATATTCTTCTGGTACATCAAAAGGTTCGTGAGGATCAAAAGTCTCTACCATTAAGAAGAAATCATCATGGTCTTTGTTGTCCTCTAGCCACTGACAGGCTGCATTAAAGGTTTTTGGAGTTGGATATTCATCTTCCTTTCTCTCCCATTTCGTTCTGTTCCACTGATACTGCTTTCTTAGCTTTCCATAATAGTTGTCAGGCATAAAAGATGGATCATCTATTTTTGATATCCAAGGATCCCCTTCTTGACCTCTGTAAAAATCCCAAGTGGAAAATTGCTGAACATAGTCCTCTCCACCAAGCCTAAAATAATGAGGATGATCCGTTACTATGTGACTGAACACATTATTTTCTGCTAAAACCTTTGGAAGTGTTATATCAAATGGTTCTATAGGTCCCCATGATCTCTCTAAAAAGTTTAGTCGCCCAGTAAGTATATCTCTTCTTGCTGGCATACATGGTGCTGAGCCCACCCAATGGTTATCAAATGTAGCTGCTTCTTTTGAAAATCTAGTTATATTAGGAGTCTTAACCCAAGTATTTTCATTGTAGACTTCCATCATATTTCTCTTTAATGTATCCATTAAAACTACCACTGTTCTCATATAATTTCTCCTCCCAATAACTGAAATTTAGATACTCATAAAATTTACTCAACTTTTGCAAATCAATTTCTATAAGAATCTATATTTTCTTCCCTTAATAAAAGTTAGATGTGAACTTCAAAGCTTCAAAGTTCACATCTTCTTTTTATGCTATGATTCCTGCCATTGATAATAATACAGCTATAATTAATACTCCAAATATTACCCATACAGCATTTTTACCGTTTGATTTCTTTAATAAATAATAGCAAAGGAAGGTTAGCGCAAGTGGAATTAAACTTGGCATTACTTTATCAAGCATATCTTGAAGCATTAAAGGATTTTCTCCTGCTGCTATTGATACATCAAGTTTTACTTTTACAGTTGTGGCAATTAATCCGCCAACTACTATAACACCTAATACATTTGCCATGTTGGCTAATCTATCAAAGATTCCTTTACCATTGTCTGCATCACCTAGTATCTCCATTCCCTTAGAATAACCTTTCATTACTCCAAAGTACTTTACAGGAATATACAGACAGTTAATCATTAAAAACATTACTATAGCACCTAATATATTGCCATCTATAGCAAAAGCTGCACCTATGGAACCTGCTATAGGCATCCATGTAAAGTTAAGCATACTATCTCCGATACCAGCTAAAGGTCCCATTAAGCTTGTCTTCATTGCTATTACAGATTCTTTTTGTTCTTCATCTGTTGTTTCCTCCATAGCTGATGTTATTCCTAGAATGAAAGGCATCAAAACTGGATGTGTATTGAAGTACTCTAAATGCCTCTTCATGGCATTTACCCTCTCTTCTTTTGGTTTATTTTTATAAAGCTTCTTTAGTATAGGTTTTAATATATAAACTGTACTTAAACTTTGCATTCTCTCATAGTTATGTGACATTTGACATAATTGAGATCTCCAGAAAACTTTTTTCAAATCACTTTTATCTATTAAATTAGCCATTATAAATCCCAGCCTCCTTCTATATCTTCATTAGAATCAGCACCTACTACCGCTGGTGATGTATGTCCTTCTTTTTCTTTATTAGTCATTATTAAATCATAGATTCCTGCAAAACAAGCACCTATTAATGCTAATGCTAATGTAGGAAGATTTAAGTAAGTTGTTAATGTAAAGCCTAGAATTAAGAACATCCACATATTTTTCTTTAGCATCATAGTTAAAAGCATTGCTATACCTACTGCTGGAATAGCCTTTGAAGCCACCGTTAATCCAGTCATTACGCTAGCAGGGATTGCTGCCATAATTGAATCGATTACACTTGACCCTAAAAATACAGCTATAAATGTTGGTAGAGCTCTACTTAAGAATATTAAAGCTGCTCCTATATACTGAAGCTTATCTATCTTGTCAAAATCTCCAGTTTCCGCAATCTTATCAGCTTTGTGAACTAATGAAATACTTATAGTCTTGCATAGCATATCTAGTTGTTGTACTAATAATGAAACCGGTATCGCGATTGCTACCCCTGTTGCTACTCCTCCACCTGACAAAATACCTATTGCAACTCCAACTACTGAACCTGAAATTACATCTGGTGGTACATAAGAGCCAACATTATTAACTCCAAGCCACATAAGTTCTAAGGTAGCTCCAATTATAAGTCCTTGAGTCAAATCACCTAAAATAAGTCCTGTTACTACACCTGCTAGTAATGGTTTTCTAAAGCCTAAATGTGGTCCATACTGGTCCCACGCACATATGCCCGCCCAAGCAGCTACTAATAATGCTTTGATTAACATGATAACCTCTCCTTTTTATAAAACTTATTAATCCTTTAAATCATATCCTTCATATATATGACATCATCTTTAGGTACCATTTGTATGAATACCTCAATACCTTTGTCTATGAGTTCTTTAAATGCTTTTTCTTCTTCCTTTGTTACTGAAATTGACTTTGTAAGTCTTCTTCTAGTTTCGTTGTATCTCATGCCCCCTGCATTTACCTTCTCAATATGTAGTCCTCCGTTTACTACCTTTAATACATCTGTTGATGTAGTGAACAAAAGTAAAGTATCTTTCTTTATTGGATTTTTCTTTATAACTTCTATAAATTGGTCTACTCCAAAAACTAATACTCTAACTCCTGCTGGTGCTGCAAGTCCTACAACTGATTTTTGAACTGGATCCTTGCTGACTTTGTCATTAATTATTAAGACCTGCTCTACACCATAGTCTCCAATCCAAGTTGAGCACACTTGTCCATGAATTAATCTGTCGTCGATTCTTACTAATTTAATTCCCATACCTTTCCCCTCCTAAAATTTTATAAATTCAATTCTTCCTGGGTGTTTTGTGATGATAGTTTTTCATTTATATTTGTAAATGCATCTTTATAGACTTCTTCTAATTTAACTTTAATCTCTTCTGTTGGAAGTTCTCTGTTTAGTAATAGTTCTAATAGCACTGGAAGATTAAATCCTGTATAGACTACTACATCACATCCATCTAATATCATTCTTGATCCAGCATTACACGGAGTCCCTCCAAATATATCTGCTAAAACAATTACTTCTCTCTCATTTTTTAATTCCTTATAAGCTCCCCTAATTTCCTCCAAAACATTCTCTAAATCCTTATCATCGGTTACTGAGATTATTTTATAATTTTCTTGCTTTCCTACAATCATTTCCGCACTTTTCATGGCATATTCTGCAAAGTAGCCATGACTTATCAATATGATTCCTATTTCTTTCATCTGTCTATTCCCTCCTTACATACTTATTTTAAAAGCAATTGCTGTGCCAAAATCAGTATCATCAATGGTTGCAACGTTTTCATCACTTCTCAATACTCATCGATACTGTTTGAAATCTTCTGATACTATTGAAATAATACTCTTTGAGACAAAAAGTTTTTCTATGAAATTTATCTCTGCATTAATTTTCCTTGTAAAATTTAGAGAATGAACTTATCATAGATAATGAAATCTCTTTATTAAATTTAAATTGGAGGTAATCAAATGAAAAAAAATTTAAGTCTGATGATAAAGCCATCTTCAAGCAAGTGCAATTTAAAATGTGCATATTGCTTTTATCACTCCATAGCTGATGCAAGGGATATAAAGGACTATGGTTTTATGTCACTTTCTACTCTACAAGAAATAATCTTTAAAGTAGATGATTACTGTAATGGCGGAACCTGCTCCATTGGTTTTCAAGGTGGTGAATCCACTCTAATTGGTTTAGATTTTTATAAGGAACTTGTAAAGTATGCAGAAAACGTTGAGAATAATACAAGGTTTTCTTTCTCCATACAAACTAACGGCACCACTCTTGATGATCAGTGGGGGGAGTTTTTGAAAGAGCATAATTTTCTTGTAGGAATATCTCTTGATGGAAATAAAGATATACATAATTTAAACAGAGTTGATTTGAAAAACGACGGAACCTTTAACAAGGTGGTTAAAGGTATTAACATACTAAAAAAATATAATGTAGACTTTAATATACTTACTGTTGTAACATCTACCTTGTGCAAAAAAATCCATGGTGTCTATAATTTTTATAAGAAGAATAACTATAGGTATCTTCAATTTATTCCTTGTCTAGAACCTTTAGAAAATACCTCGATGACCTTAAATAAATATTCTATTACACCACAGGAATATGGAAATTTTCTAATTGAGCTATTTGATTTATGGTATAAAGACATGTTAAGTAATGATTATGTAAGTATAAGGTTATTTGATAATATCTTAGGATTATTTTTGAATAAGGAGTATGAAGCTTGTGATATGAAGGGAATATGCTCATGTCAGCATATTATAGAAAGTGATGGCTCAATATATCCCTGTGATTTCTATACTTATGAAAGTTATAATATTGGAAATATCCTTACAGATTCATTTGATGATATCCATAATAACTCAAAGACCATTGGTTTTATCCAGCACTCTAAAAATGTAAATTCTCAATGCATGAACTGTAGATACCTTTCAATTTGTAGAGGTGGCTGTAGACGTCATCGTGAAAATCAAGATAATGACCTTAATTATTTTTGCGAATCCTACTATAATTTTTATTCACACTCACTTGACAAGTTTAGGCATCTTGCACTTGTTTTAGGGAACTCTTCTTTAAGGAGGTAGATAATATTGTTACGAATTGATCTTGTAAAAAATTATATACACAATTTCTGCAAAACTTTGTCCATGGATGATATAAAAAAATCTCCTTCAATAGGCATATGTTCTTTGGACATAGTTGAAAACCTTAACATACTTAGAAACAATGCTTCTGCAGATTTGAACAAGCTTCATAAAGATGGATCTCTTATTAAAATCAAAGGAAAACCAACAAAATATTTTGATAAAACTTATTTTGAAGAATTATTTCAAGTGTTTTTAGGTGATGAAGCTATTGAGTGTTCTTCCCTAGAGGATTTGATGCCTTTAAGCAATTCTTCAAATCATGTTGAGGAATCTATCAATGCAGCTAATTCAGACCCTTTTAATAGATTAATAGGCGCTAGCCATAGCTTATCCGCCATAGTTAAACTTGCAAAATCATCAATACTCTACCCCAATGGTCTTCACACAATACTTCTTGGGGAATCAGGAGTTGGTAAAAGTCTTTTTGCTGAAATCATGTATGAATATGGAGTTCAAAACAATGTGTTTAGCAAAAATTCTTCTTTTGTAGTTTTCAACTGTGCAGATTATGCAAATAACCCCAATCTTCTTGTATCTCAACTTTTTGGTTCGGTAAAGGGTGCCTATACTGGAGCCGATAGTGATAAAAAAGGACTTATAGAAGAAGCTGATGGAGGAGTTTTATTTTTGGATGAAATCCATCGTCTCCCACCTGAGGGACAAGAAATGCTTTTCTTATATATTGATAAAAAGAAGTTTAGAAGACTTGGAGAAACAAGCTCTGAAAGAACAGCTAAGGTTCTCATAATAGCAGCTACAACAGAAAATCCTAGTTCTATGCTTTTAACTACTTTTTTAAGAAGAATTCCTTCATCAATAAGGATTCCTAGCTTAAAGGACCGTACCCTTAGCGAAAGACTTATGCTTGTGAGAAATCTCTATGGAATGGAATCTAAAAAGATTAATATGCCTATTCTCGTTGATAAAGATTGCTTGTCTGACTTAATGCTTTACAATCCTCATGGAAATATAGGCCAGCTAGCAAGTGACATTCAGCTTTCAGTTGCCCGTTCATATTTGGATAGCAGACTCAATAATTTAGACAAGGTTCATATAACAAAGGAATCTCTACCTCTTTATACAAACAACACATTATCCAATATCGATATATCAACAAGGCAAAAGGTTGAACTTCTTTTAGATAAAGATGAATATACATTTTCACCGGGAAGCCAAATATCTAAAACCACTCCTACTTCTACCTATGATTTTGTAAAATTCTACAATGATCAACTCACTCTATTAGGGGAGGACAATATTGACATAAAAAAAGTTTTCTCAGATTATACCCAATTAATAGCAAAAAATCTTACAATGCAAAAGATGTATCCGGATTTTTTAGATGATGAGACTTCAGAAATAATATCTACTTTGTCTGACATATTGTACGAAGACTTAAACCTAATAATCGATAGAAGTTCTTATACAGCACTAGCTTTATACCTTAAAAACTTAAAAGATCTTACTGCCAATAATAGAAAAATCAATAAAACTTCCGATTTATTAGATATACCTTTGGAAATACAGTCAGTATGCAAAAAATTAGTGAAAACTCTTGAAATGAAATTTAACATATACTGCCCAGCTCAAGAACTTAAAAACCTTATGATAATAATAAATTCTTTAAAATCAAAGGAAACTTTCGACTCCGTTGGAATTATGATAGCTGCTCATGGAGAATCTTTGGCTAGTAATATAGCTGATGTGGCTAATGAACTTTTAAGCATTAATTTTGCTCTAGCTGTGGACATGCCTTTAACTGAAGATGCTGAAAAAATACTTCCTATATTTTTAGAAAAGTTAAAACCGGGAACCTTTAAAAAAGGCTTAATTCTTTTTGCAGATATGGGCTCTTTAACAACCCTTGATGAACTTATAAAGGATAAAACAGGTATAAATGTTGTCACAGTTAATTCAACCAATATATTATTAGTTATTGAAGCTATTAGAAAATCTATATTTCTAAAAAATGATATAGATGATATCCTTTATGATTTGATATCCTTAAACAACAAGTTGTCTTATAATTTTAATAAAAAGATAGAAACACACCTTTCTATTAACAAAAAAAGAGTTATCTATACAGTATGTAATTCAGGGGAAGGCGTTGCTCATTATCTTCACGAAAATCTTACAGATATACTGAAAAGCAATAATATTTATGATATTGATATAATCCCCTTAAATCTAGAAAGCAAAACTCAGCTTAGAGACATAATACATCAAACATCTTTAGATAAAAAAACCATAGCCGTTGTAGGAAGTATTGACCCTGGTACTAATGATATTCCTTTTATATCTTTAGAGGAAATCGTACTTCATAGCGGAGTAAGCAAGCTTTTGTCTCTCATAGGAATAAAAGAGGTTTCTTTTGATAATAAGCTTGCAAAGAGTCTAACGAAAGATATAACAATAAATATAACTTGTGATGCTGTAGATAAATATCTTACAATTTTCTCAGCTTACAAAATCAAACCTCTTATCTTTAATTTTATTAATGTTATTGAAGATAATTTAAAGATAACTATGACGAACTCAAGTATAACAAAAATATTCATTCATTTATCCTGTGCCATAGAGAGAATTCTTCTTAAAGATTTTGTTTTGACCCCTCAGGAGGAAATGTCAAGCTATATAATGGCTAATGAAAAGTATGTAACTGTCACAAACAAAGCTCTAGAATCTGTTACTAATGCTTTAAATATAGTAATACCTACAAATGAACTATACTACATATGTGAAATAGTAAAAGATTCCTTTAAACAAGCTACATCACTATAAAGCTATCTCTTGAAAATCCTTAATATGTTTTTGCAATTATAAAAAAGGATGATGTACATTTAAGTTTGAACCGACCCCAAAAAGTCTAACTTTTTGGGGTCACCTCATTTTACATCATCCTTTTTTTTACATCGTATTAGATTATCATATAGGTAATACATCCTATTAAACCACATCCAAACATAACTGCAATTGGACTTGGTTTTTTCTTTCTTAATACTATTAAAGCTCCTATGAAAAGAATAATTGATACTGGATTTAAGGACTTTATATCTAAAGAAAATCCACCCTCTCCCCAAAAGGCTAAAATCAAAATTGATAATCCAGCTGATGCAATAAGTGCTACAACTGCTGGTCGCAATCCTTCAAGAACTCCTTGAATAACTGCTAAATTTTTGTACTTTTTATATAGCCAAGCAAGAATCATTACGATAATGCAAGATGGCACTACACATCCAAACGTCGCAATTAATGCTCCTGAGATACCTGCAATCCTAGTTCCTACAAAGGTTGATGAATTAATTGCAATAGGTCCTGGCGTCATTTCAGAAATTGTAATTAAATCAGTAAACTCTGTGAGGCTTAACCAATGATGCATGTCAACAACTTGATTTTGAATTAATGGCAAAGCTGCTAATCCTCCACCTATACTGAATAACCCCACTTGAAAAAAGCTCCAAAACAATTCTATATATATCATGCTTTAATGCTGCTCCTTTCTTTTTTTTCATAATACAGTACTTTTAAAGCTCCAATAATACCACATACTAAAATGATATACATTACATTTATCTTTAATACAAAGGTAGCAATAAATGCTCCTATCATAACTAACATTGATATAATAGATTTAGTCTTCACTACATTGCTTCCTAAATTTATAACAACATCAGTAATTACAGCTGCTACACCAGCTTGCATTCCTTTTAAAACATAATTTACTATGACATTGTCTCTAAATAGCGTATAGAACATAGAGATTATAGAAAGGATAATTAGTGGCGGCATCACAGTTCCTAATATTGATACTATTGCCCCAATCTTTCCTGCTACATTATATCCTAGTAGTATAGATGCATTGACAGCAACTGCTCCTGGAGAAGATTGAGCTATGGCTGCAAGATTAAGCATCTCCTCCTCATCTATCCATTTTAAATCATCTACAAATTTCTTTTGCATAAGTGGTATAATTACAAACCCTCCTCCAAATGTGAATGCACTTAAATAAAAAGTTGATGTAAAAAGCTTTAAATATATTTTTCCTTTTTCGTTCATGGAAAATCCCTCCTCTATTTCAATATACATCTTGTTGTAATATAATAAAAATAGTATAATTATATAAAGTTTATAATATTTTTATTATGTATTTTATGGAGGATACTAATGACTTTACGACATTTAAAAATCTTTATAACCGTTTGCGAAACTGGAAGTGTAACCTTAGCTGGAGAAAAGCTTTTTATTGCTCAACCCTCTATAAGCCTTGCTATATCAGAACTTGAGGATTACTATGGAGTAAAATTATTTGATAGAATATCTAAGAGACTACATATAACAGACATAGGCAAACAATTTCTTCAGTATGCAACTCATATTATCTCCCTATTTGATGAAATGGAAAACACAATGAAAAATTGGGATGCAATAGGCACACTTCGTGTAGGAACAAGTATAACTATTGGAAATTATCTCTTGCCTAATTTTGTAGATGAGTTTAAGGTAACTCATCCTAAGATAAAGATTAATGCACTGATTGACAACTCTGAAACTATTGAAAATGCGGTATTAAAAAATGAAATTGATATAGGTTTTATAGAAGGTTTTGCTCATAGTCCGTATATAGAAAGCCAGCACTTTATGGACGATGATTTAGTCCTAATCTGCTCACCTATTCATCCTTTTGCTAAAAGTAAACTAATTAAAATAGATGATTTAAAAGATGTAGATTTTATAATGCGTGAAAAAGGTAGTGCTGGCAGAGAAATTTTCGATGATATTCTTGATCTTCACGGTATTAAAGCTTCTATACTTTGGCAGAGTTCAAGTACTCAAGCTATTGTAAGAGCTGTAAGCCATAATATTGGTTTATCTGTTCTGCCTTATCTTTTAATAAAAGATAGTTTGAAAAGAAAGGAAATATCTACTGTTGATATAGAGGGGATTTCTTTGACAAGAAAATTTTCTATTATTTATCACAAAAATAAATATCTTACTCAAAGCGCTAATGATTTTATTAATCTTGCCTATAAAAATCACAGCCAATACTAGTTATCCCAGTATTGGCTGTGATTTTATATAAATTTTATTAAGATGTGAGTTACCTTTGTTCTAATGTTGTATGAAGCACAAGTTTGTTAATCAATAATGCTAGAGCTATACCAAAACATACATATAATATTCTTTCAAAAATAGTAACTAATGTTCCATTTACTAATGATACTGAAGCTACAACCGAAGCTGTGACACAAATCATCTTATCTCGATAATTATTCGTGTATGTATCCATATATCCAGCCACCAAAACTATTAATGCCCTTAAGCTGTTATCACTTATAATCATAAATAATAATACTACTATTAACGCACCTATTATTGTACCTTCTAATCTTTGCCTTGATCTTTCTTTGCAATGTTCTGAGTAAAATTCTGTTAAAGAAAATATTGTGTAAACAATCCATCTTCCCTGTTCTAATTCAAAATATCCTACTATAAAGGCAGCTATTGTAGCAACTATACCAACTCTTACTGCATATCTTGCTCTTATTGTATGTATTTCAACCATTTTTCCAAATACTTTTATTCTTCTATATGAGGCATCTTCCTCCGAAGTCTCGTTTAAATTATTATCATCTTTCTTTTTTCTATGTATTATAAGCTGAATTGCCATTATTAAAATCGCACTAAATATAAGCCCTGCAATTCTTTTATAGAAATCTATGCCACTTACTGGAGTATACAGCATAAATAAATACTGTAAGCCAAATGGCACTATTATGTTTTTATTTAAATTATAGCTTAAGAAATATCCTATTCCACCTAAAACCACAAAATTTAAAATTAATCCCAACCATATATTCGTATTAGCTATATAAGAAAAAATTCCTAAAATTACATTTAAAAATAATAATTTAATAAAGTTCATCCCAGGTTTTCTTGTCAAATCTTCGCTCATAAGTACTAGGATTGACATGATTAAAGTTACTCCAACTAACGTGTTTGATTCTCCAAAAAACGTTTTAAATACTATTACAAAAGTTAAAATACCTATGAATAAAATAGTATTTGATACCACTTTTTTAGCCATAAAATCCCTCCATTTTATTAGAATAATGAATAATTATATCATAATTAGACTTTTTTATCAATTTCTATTGGGTATCCATTTTTTTAACTAAAAAAATGGTGTTGTATCAAAGTAGATTTTTAAAATCTCAAAGATATACCACCATTTCTTTCCATTTACATATAATAATAAATTAATACTGCTATCTGAATAATGGCTGCCAAAGGTGCTACTATCCTAAACAAAGTATGTTTTGTCTTATGATGAAAGACCCTCATCCCCATAAACATTCCAAGTCCTCCAAAAGCCAGCGCACCTAGTATAAGTGTTTTTTCGCTTATCCTCCATTTATGAGTCTTAGCGAGCTTTTTATCCCTATACATCATGTAAAACATCCATAAATTTATAATAACATAAGCAATTAAAAGAATTTCTTTCATAAACACTCCTTTAGATTATCTGATAAAAATCAGATTTCTATCATCACTTTGCTCCTCATTAAGCTTGTATCCGCCTTCATTAAAGCCTTTTATTCCTTCTACAGTGTCAATCCTATTTTTTAATATATATCTAGTCATAATCCCTCTTGCCTTTTTAGCATAGGTACCGATAGTTTTATACTTGCCATCTCTATTTTCCTTAAATCCTATAGTTATAACTGCATAACTTTCATTTATATTCTTTAGGTCTAAAGCCTTGCTATACTCATCAGAGGCTAAATTCACAAGCACTTTTTCACCTGACGTTTTCTCTAAAGCCTCTTTAACATAATCAGTGAGTTTTTCTTTCCAATACTTGTACAAGTCTTTTCCAAAAGGAGTATCAAGTTTTGTTCCCATCTCTAATCTATAAGGCTTCATTATATCTAAAGGTTTAAGCACTCCATAAAGGCCTGATAGTATTAAAAGATTATCATTTCCAAAAGCTAAATCCAACTCATTTAAAGTTGCCGCATCTAAGCCCTTAAAGGCTTCCCCATAAAAATAGTGTATAGCCTCATACCCTTTTGTATCAACTTCAAAGGTTTCATATTTTTTATAGGTAGCTTCTCCTAACTCCTTTGAAACTTTCATAATATCCATTATTTCAGAGACATCATAGCGTTTTAATATAGTGACAAGGTCTTTAGTTTCCTTTGGAAATATCATATCTTCTATATGAAACTGAAGTGGACTCGCATTATCATTAAATGTCTTCGTTGGAGACATTATTGTAATCATATCTGTAACCTCCTCTATCTTATAGCAAAATCTATAATAAAATCATAATTTTGCACATCATCCTTAGTTTACATTTTCATAGGAGCTAAATGTCACGCCATCATATAAGCTGAAATAGGTTATCTATATATTTATAGTCTATGAATTTTTTCTTTTCTAAAAGGATTTTGATCTCCTCTTTAGAAACCCATTTGGCATCGCTCACTTCTTCCTTTTGAAGTTTGCAGCTATCTATGGCAAAATCCTGTTTTATAACCCAAACATCAGTTATCTTATCCTGCCTAAGCTTCGTAAATATAAGTTTTGCATTTTTCATGTCAGGCTTCACTCCAAGCTCTTCACTTACTTCTCGAAGGCATGTTTCATAACTGTTTTCTCCTTTTACTGCAGAGCCTCCTGTCATAGCCCACATATTTGGGCATACCTTTACAGTCTTTGCTCTCTTTTGAATGAGAAGTTTTCCTTCACTATTTACAATCCACGCATGAATTACAAGGTGGTAATCGCCATCTTTAAGCTTTTCTCCCCTTACTATAGTTCTTCCTGTATTGTTTCTGTCTTTATCGTATATATCCCAAATTTCCATTGAAGCCTCCTTAAATATTTTTATTTTCCTAATATCTTTTCATTTAATTTGTTGTAAACCATCTTTACCATATAAGGTTCACTGCAATAAGTTTCTAGCTCATTAATAGGTAGCCATTTCACACCTTTAGTTTCATCCTCATTTACTTTTAATTCTTCTTTTTCATCTCCCTCTAAAAGATAAGTCACATTTAGATGAAGATGAGAAGATACGTACTTTCCTTTCTTTATATGTCCATCTACCGTCAGAACATCTAGCGAAAAAATATCTTCACATATAGGCTTTACATTCTCTAACCCTGTTTCTTCCTTTGCCTCCTTTATGGCCACATGAAGTAAATCAGAATCTCCATCTGCGTGTCCTCCAGTCCATGCCCAGGAATCGTATATCTTATGGTATATCATTAAAACCTTTTCTCTATTTTTGTTCACTATGTATCCTGAACTTGTTATATGCATCACAACATTTTCCCTTGTCAAAATATTGTCGTAACTGCCAACAGCTTCCATTATAAGTTCTTTATCCTTAGCTTCCTGTTCATTACATGGATTGTATCTTTTTATATCATCAATAAAGCTCATTCTTTCACCTGCTAATAATTATTTAATAATTTAATTTTACCATAAAATCTATAGGTTTTATTCTGATGATGCAAAAAATAGCACCTGCCTTCTGCAAGTACTATTTTTATGGTTAGACTATCATATCGTGTGCTTTTCTATATTAAAACTATTTTTTCTTTTTAGCTGGAGCCTCTGCCTTTGGTGCATCATAAGCATTTATATAAAGCTGTCTTAGTTCGCTCATAAGTGGATATCTTGGGTTTGCTCCTGTACATTGGTCATCAAATGCCTGTTCAACCATTTCTTCTAAGGATTCGTTGAACTTTTCTTCAGTTACACCAGCCTCTTTTATAGTTAGCGGCATATTAACTTTTCTTTGAAGCTCTTCTATAGCCTTAAGTAATGCTTCAACCTTTTCAGCTTCAGTGTTCCCACCTAATTGAAGGTAATCAGCAATTCTTGCATATCTGTATGCTGAATTTGGATATTTGTATTGAGCAAATGCTGCTTGCTTAGTTGGAGCATCTGTTGCATTAAACTTTATAACTTCTTTTAATAGTAGAGAGTTTGCCATACCATGTGGTAAGTGGTGGAATGCTCCTAATTTATGAGCCATTGAGTGGCAAATTCCTAAGAATGCATTTGAGAATGCCATTCCAGCCATACATGAAGCATGAGCCATTTTCTCTCTAGCTTTAACATCAGTTAAACCATCATTATATGCATCTGGTAAATATTTAAATACTAATCTTATAGCTTCTAGCGCAAGTCCATTAGTGTATTCTGATGCCATTATTGAAACATAAGCTTCTATAGCGTGAACTAATACATCTATACCTGCACAAGCAGTTAATCCCTTTGGAGATGTCATCATAAGTTCTGCATCTACTATAGCCATATCTGGAGTTAATTCGTAATCTGCTAATGGGTACTTTACCCCTGTTTCTTCATCAGTTATAACAGCAAATGGAGTAACCTCTGAACCTGTTCCTGCTGATGTAGCGATTGCAACCATCATAGCCTTTTCACCCATAACTGGGAATTTGTATACTCTCTTTCTTATATCCATGAATCTCATAGCTAAATCTTCGAATCTAACTTCTGGATGCTCATACATAACCCACATTATCTTTGCAGCGTCCATAGCTGATCCACCACCAAGAGATATTACTACGTCTGGATTAAAGCTTAGCATTTCTTTTGCTCCAGCCTTTGCACATCTTAGAGTTGGGTCTGGCTCAACCTCAAAGAAAATCTTGTACTGTATTCCATTTTGCTCTAATATTTGTGTTATCTTATCAGTATATCCTAAGTTGAATAGTACTTTGTCTGTTACGATAAATGCCTTTTTCTTTCCCATATCCTTTAACTCTTCAAGAGCTATTGGAAGACATCCATATTTGAAATAAGTCTTTTCTGGAACTCTAAACCAAAGCATATTTTCTCTCCTTTTAGCTACAGTCTTTACGTTTATTAAATGCTTAGGGCCCACATTTTCAGATATTGAGTTTCCGCCCCATGATCCGCATCCAAGTGTTAAAGATGGTGCTAGTTTGAAGTTATATAAATCTCCTATAGCTCCTTGAGATGCTGGCATATTTATTAATGTTCTAGCAGTTTTCATTTTTGCTCCAAATGCTGCTATTCTATCTTTTGACTTTATCTCATTAGTATAAAGTATTGAAGTGTGTCCCATTCCGCCTAATATTATTAATCTATCTGCTTTTTCTAATGCTTCTTCAAAGCTCTTTGCTCTATACATTGCAAGTACTGGCGATAATTTTTCATGAGAGAATGGCTCTTCTAACTCAACTGAATCTACTTCTCCAACTAAAACTTTAGCGCTTTCTGGCACTTTTACTCCTGCCATTTCTGCTATCTTGTATGCAGATTGACCTACCATATCAGCATTTAAGCCGCCTTTTTCATTTAGAATTATATTTCTTACCTTATTTATTTCTTCTCCCTTAAGGATATAGGCTCCTCTTTCATCAAGCTCTTTCTTGACTTCATTGTAAACTTCATCTAAAACGATTATTGACTGTTCAGATGCACATATAACACCGTTGTCAAAAGTTTTTGAAAGAAGGATTGAGTTTACAGCCATCTTTATATGAGCTGTTTCATCTATTATAGCTGGAGTATTTCCTGCTCCAACCCCTATAGCTGGTTTTCCTGATGAATAAGCAGCCTTAACCATTGCTGGACCACCAGTTGCTAATATTATATCTGACTCTTTCATTACCTTTTGTGATAATTCTACTGATGGCTCATCTATCCATCCAATTATTCCTTCTGGAGCTCCTGCTTTAACTGCTGCTTCTAAAACTATCTTAGCTGCTGCTATTGTTGCATTTTTTGCTCTTGGATGTGGAGAGATTATTATGGCATTTCTAGTCTTTAATGCTATTAATGTTTT
Source organism: Clostridium sp. (assembly GCA_022773025.1). Lineage (GTDB taxonomy): Bacteria > Bacillota > Clostridia > Clostridiales > Clostridiaceae > Clostridium_X. The sequence continues at coordinate 26,786 of JALEZF010000041.1, forward strand.
GAAGATTGCTGTTGAAGTTGGGTTTGTTGTTGGAACTATAGCAGCTATAACTCCTATTGGATCAGCTATCTTTGTAATTCCGTAAGTTGTGTCCTCTTCTAGAACTCCACAAGTCTTCATGTCTTTGTATTGGTTATATATATACTCTGCTGCAAAGTGATTTTTTACAACCTTATCTTCTACTATTCCCATGCCAGTTTCTGCAACTGCCATCTTTGCTAGTTTTATTCTATTGTTATTAGCCGCCATAGCAGCTTGTCTAAATATCTCATCTACTTGTTCTTGAGTGTAAGTGGCAAACTGTCTTTGAGCCTTTCTTAGTTCTTCTATTCTTTGTGTTAATTCCTTAGCATTTGTCACTTTCATTTTGATTCCTCCTAAATGATTTCTTTATGTAATCTTTGATTTTTTCTTTTGTTATTTTTTTAACATTGTCTATGTACTTATTGTATCTGATTGTTTATTTTTTGTCAATCATATTTTGAAAACTTTTTTTATTTTTTTATTAAACTAAATTTATATTATAAAATACCTATTTTTTCTGAATTTTTTCACTAAATTTTGCTTAATTTTATCGTTTTATAGTTGTGTTATTATAATGAATAGGTTTCTCCACAAATTAATATGTTATTTTTATATCAAATATTTTTTAAGAAAAAGCAGGATGTTTTTAGCTGCCAAATAACACCCTGCTTATATTTTTCTATATATGATTTTTCAGTAATAAATATATATGATGATTTTCATTATTACCCTTATCTATGAGGTATTACCGTTACATCTTTTAATATATCCATAAGCTGATAGTCTATGGCATTAAGCTTTATATCTTTTTCCATGAGTTTTGATATGACTTCTTCTTTTTCATCTTCAAACATAGGTGACTCTTGAATTTTTCCTATGAAATCATCAAGATCATAAATTGTGCAGTCTCCCTCTGTGACTCCCAAATCTATACATATGTCTATAGTAGATTCCAAAGGTTCTGTAGCGTAATCATCATATATAATGTCTGTGTCATCAGAAAGCTTATTTACCTTCTTTTCATAATATCCTAATACATACATATGTGCATCCTCTGCTTCCAAAAATCCCTTAATGGTTCCTTTAGGCGTAACTACTATATAATTATTCTCTGCTACTTCATATTCCATATACATGCCTCCTTAAAATGAATCTACATTTTTAAGATTACCCTATTCACTTTTAGTTATACCTCTAAAATTCTTGTCATATTATATTAAAAAAGTTTTATATATATTTAATTTTTAAAAAAATTGACATAAATTGTTTGTTTGTATATAATTAATTCGTAGAATACCTTTAAGATAGTCCAGAGAGACTAAAAGGGAGTATGTAGTTTTTATGTCTATTATGCCCCAATATCTTAAAAGGATATTGGGGCTTTTTTTATATGGTATTCTAATAAAAATTTTAAGGAGGATACTTTTAAATGAAAAAAAATAATTTAAAGAAAAACCCTAACGAATTGGCCATTAAAATGGTAATTGCACTTATACTAGGACTTATAGCAGGTACATCATTTATATTTTTAAGAGAATATTTAAACGGAAATGGAAAGGGAGACCTTTGGCTTACTATAAATAATCTATTATTCCAAGACATAACTGCAGAACAAGGAAGAAATGCTGTGGGTATATTCTATATACTAGGTCAGCTATTCATAAATTCTCTTCAATTAGTAATAATCCCAATGGTATTTACATCTATAGCTTTAGCAATGTGTCATATATCAGATACCAAAAAGCTTGGTCGTATTTCTTACAAAACTATATTAGGTTTTGCTACTACATCTGTATTCGCATTGCTTCTTGCTGGAATCCTTGGCTTCACAGCTCATAAAATGGGACTATTCAATGTAACTATAAACAATATAGCTGCAAAGCAAGGTGGTGCAGGAAATAATCCATTACTTGTATTAGTTCAAGCTATACCAAGCAATATAACTTCAGTATTTTCAGAGAACGGACGTATCCTTTCAATAGTTTTCCTAGCTGTTGTAACTGGATTCACAATAAACAAGCTTAATGATCAAATAACAGTTCTAAAGAAATTATTAGAAGACGTAAACAAGATAATAACTTTATTCTTAACTTTTGTAATAACTAAATTCGGACCATATGCAATATTTATATTAATAACTAGAACTTTTGCTATATACGGTGTTGAGCATTTAAAACCAGCTTTTGCTTATGTAATGACTACTGTAATAGGACTTTTAATCTTCCTTACTTTTGGATATGCACTATTCGTATTTATAGCAGCTAGATTAAATCCAATTGTTTTTGTAAAAAAGATTTTCAAAGTAGCATTATTCGGATTCTCAACTTCATCTTCCGCTGCAACTCTTCCATTAAATACAAAGACTACTGTTGAAGAAATGGGAGTTAATGAGGAAATAGCATCTTTCGTACTTCCTCTAGGAATGACTATAAATATGAACGGAACCGCTATAATGCAGGTTATAGCTGCCATATTCATAGCCTCTTCTGCAGGTTATGAAGTTACTATAGGAAGTATAGTTATAATAGCATTATTAGCACTTATAGCTTCAATAGGAACTCCAGCAGCTCCAGGAGCCGGTGCCATTATCCTATTTACCGTTCTTACAGGAATGGGATATCAAAATGATGCTGCAGTTCTTGCATATTCATTGATACTTGCTATAAATCGTCCAGTTGAAATGCTTGTTACTTCTCTAAATGTAGTTGGTGACTCAGCCACAGCTGTGGTAGTAGCAAAATCAGAAGGTTCTTTAAACGAAGATATATATAATTCTTAATATAGAAAGGAGCTGGAATAAACACCAGCTCCTTTTTTACACCATATTGTTAACTCGCTAAAATTATATAGTTGACAATATAAACTTTTCTTAATAAAATATTGTTAACACACATTTTTATTTTGGTTTACAATGTTTTAGGAGGAGATTTTATGAATTTAAAAACAAAAACTTTAATTGACATATCATTACTGGCTGCTATTACAGCAGTTTTATCTCAAATAGCTGTTCCTCTACCCTTTACACTAGTTCCTATAAACCTTGCAACCTTAGGTGTATTCTTATGCGGTGCACTTTTAGGTGCTAAGTACGGTGCATTAACTCAAATAGTGTACATACTTCTTGGTGTTATAGGACTTCCCGTATTTTCTGGTTTCAGTGGAGGAGCTGGTGTTTTATTTGGACCTACGGGAGGATACATAATAGGTTATATCTTTGCAGCTTTATGTACTGGACTTTTCATAAAGAAACTTCCAAAGAAATTTTCTTATTACACACTTTCAATGTTCATAGGACTTGTAGTATGCTACCTTTTCGGTACTGCTTGGTTTATATATTTGACAAAAGCAACCTTCAGAAAAGCCTTAGCAGCCTGCATAATACCATTTATTCCTGGAGATATACTGAAAATAATTGCTGCTTCCTTTATTGCAATTCGTCTTAAAAAAACTCCTTTCTTTTCAAATTAATGCTTTTTCTTAACAAAAAAGATGCATCTCTAAAATATAAAAAGCATACTAAAACAATAGATTTTATCTCTAATGTTTTTAGTATGCTTTGTCTAAATAAGCTTATTTTGCATTTATATATTCTTTTTAATTTTATTGTAGTAATTTAAAAACTCCCCATATTCACTTGGACAAATACTATTTTTTAAGGTTACAAAATTAAATTCTCTAAGAGCTTTAAAGTCTTCCCCATATATCTCTGAAAGAGTGCCTTCAGCTAGCTCCTTTTGTACAGCTTTCTTGTATATAAAAGTGACTCCTAGATTTTTTTCTACAAGTGTTTTTATGACGTTTATATTTCCGATTTCAGTGACATTTCTAAATGCTGCTACTTCCATATTGTGCTCATATAATGTTGTCTCAAATATATCCCTAGTCCCTGACCCCTGTTCTCTTATTATTATATTTTCATTTAGTATTTGTTCTAATATGACGTTTTTTCCTGCCAGATGATTTTGGGGAGAACATACAACTACAAATTCCTCTTTGGAGAACATTTTGTAATTATAGTCTAGTTTATTGAAATAACCTTCAATAAAGGCAAAATCTATATGGCCTTCTCGAAGCATATGCAAAAGTCTATGGGTATTCTCAACTATCATAGTGACCTTTGCTTCTGGATAATCATCCATATATTTTTCTATGAGTTCAGGCATCATATACTCCCCTATGGTTAAGGTAGCCCCAAATTTAATTCTTTTTATATTTTCTTTCTTATCTTTCAGTATCCTATATACTTTTTCACTGTCCACCTCAATACTCCTCGCTATATCCTTGAGTAATTCACCTTCTGGAGTAAGCTCTAAGATTTTTCCTGAGTATTTAAACAGCTTTGTATCATATTTTTCTTCTAGATATTTTATATGTTGAGTCACAGCTGGCTGGGTTATATTTAATTTTTGTGCTGCTTTTGTGTAGCTCTTAGTTCCGCACAATGTCAAAAAAGTCTTAAATCGAAAATCTATCATATTTCACCTACAAATCATTTATTTTTTTATAGCTCCCCTATAAACTTTTCTATTCTATCAAAAGCTTCTTTTAGCTTTTCCACATTTACAGTAAGGGCTAATCTAACGTAGCCTTCTCCTGATTCACCAAAAGCATTTCCTGGAATCACAAGGACATGAGCTTCTTTTAGAAGTTTTTCTGTAAATTCCTTTGATGTAAAGCCTGTTTCCTTTATATTTACGAACAAATATATACTTCCTGTAGGCTTTATGCAGCTAATCTTTGGAGTGTTTTGAATTCTTTCATAAGTGTAGAATGCTCTATTTTTAAATTCTTCTACTATATCCTTTTGTATTTCATGTCTCATTCTTAAAGCATATAGTCCTGCTCTTTGAGACACAGAAGGTGCAGAATAAACATTATTCTCATTTATATTTATCATGGTATCTATTATAAAACTCGGTGCAAGTACGTATCCAACTCTCCATCCAGTCATGCAGTAATCTTTAGAAAAGCTTTTTACTGTTATAGTTCTTTCCTTCATGCCCTCTATAGTTGTTACAGGAAGGAAAGTTTCCTCATAAGTATAGGCTGTATATATATCATCAGCTATAACTAAAAGGTCTTTTTCTTTTGCTACATCACTTAAATTTTCTAGAGTTTTTTTAGTAAGGCATATTCCTGTAGGATTATTTGGAGTGTTTATTATAACAGCTTTTGTATGAGTCGTTATTGCAGCTCCTAGCCTTTCCATATTAATTTGGAATCCATCCTCTTCAGTTAGCTTTACTTTAACTGCTTTTCCTCCAGCCATTTCAATTTGCTTTATATAAGGAGTGAAGTATGGTTCAAATACTATGACTTCATCACCTTCATCTATTACAGTTTGAAGTACAAGCCACATGGCATGACAGCCGCTGGTAGTCACCATGCATTCTGCTGTTTCTAAATCATAATTATATTCCTCTTTGTAGAATTTGCAAATTTCCTCTCTTAATTCATCATATCCACCTGGTGCGGTGTAATGAGTATGTCCATTTAAAGCATCCTCTAAGGCCTTTTCTATGATTTTAGGATTTGTATTAAGATCTGGATCACCTATACTTAAATTTATTACATCATCATATCCTCTTGCAAGTTCTCCGCTTCCACCTAAAGTATTTTCTTCTTCCACCCAATATTTTTTAGATAAAAATTTATGTTTCATTATGTAATATCCCCCTTTTTCATGTTTAGTATTTTATAGATATCCTTCAAAATACTTTGAAATATATCTCTTTATCTTTATAGTATAAATTCTTCTATTCTTTTAACTACATGTTCTATGGAAGTGTCATTTATAATTTTTATGTCACAACTTTCCTTATATAATTCATATCGTTCTTTGTATAATTCATAAAGCCTTACTGTACCTTCTTTTAAAAGAGGTCTTGCACTCATGTTTATATCTGAAGCTATATTTTCAATAGGCCTATCTATAAACACCACTAAACCATTTTCCCTTAAAAGCTCTACATTTACGGAGTTCTTTATGACTCCTCCTCCTGTAGATATCACTGCCATCTTTTCATTAGAAACTTCTCTTATGACTTCACTTTCTATTTCTCTAAAGTGGTTTTCTCCTATTTTGAAGAGGTCTTCTATGGATTTCCCTGACTTTTCTTCTATGCAGCAGTCACTATCTATATATTTGTAATTCAACTTATGTGCAAGGATTTTTCCTATGGTACTCTTGCCACAACCCGGCATTCCTATGAGAACTATATTTTTTTCTTTTTTATTCATAAGCTTCTGCTCCTAATAAAGTTTTTTTCTCAGCTCTTCATATATTTCATATGTCACATCAGAACTGATATGCTTTTTCTGCCATATTTCCTCTGCTTTTACCGCCTGAGAAACTAGCATATAAAGGCCATTTACTGCCGATGCTCCCGCCTCCCTTGCATACTTTAAAAGTAAAGTTTCTTCAGGATTGTAAATAAGGTCCACTACATAGGAGAATTTTTTAACCTGTTCCTTTTCTATTGGACATTCCATTACATTTGGGTACATACCACATGGAGTACAGTTTATAAGGATTTCTACATCATTTATATTTTTAACTTCCCTGTATTCTATAACCCTAAAACCATGTATCTTCTTTTCTTTAGTTCTGCTTGCATAGATAATTTCTCTTATGCCGTTATCTATTAAATATTGTCTAACAGCCTTAGAAGCTCCTCCCGTACCTAGGATTAAAGCTTTCTTTCCACTGACAGGCACATTAAAATTTTTCAAAGTCTCCCCAAAGCCATGATAATCAGTGTTGTATCCCTTTAAGATTCCCTGACTAAAATCTATGGTATTTACCGCTCCTATGGTGCTAGCTTCCTCTGATATATAATCTAAAGCTTTCATAATCTCCACCTTGTAAGGTATTGTTACATTTACACCCTTAGCATTCAAGGCTTTAAGTCCACTTATAGCTAGATTTAAATCTTCTTTTTTTACTTCAAATAAATTATATGTTCCTTTAAGACCTATATGCTTTAGTATAAGCTCATGTATTTGTGGCGAATGACTATGTCCTAATTTTTCTCCTAATAATCCATAAATCTTTACCATAATCAGCTCACCTCTCCCTTATAGTTTCCTAGAAATTTAAAGTACAAATTTTCTTTTTCTATATCCTTCATCAGCTTTCTACTGTTTTCTTCATTTAAATTGCCGTGAAAATCTATGTAAAATATGTATTCCCACGACTTCCCTACCATAGGTCTGGATTCGATCTTAAGCATATTACAGTTATTTTCCTCAAAATATCTGAGAGCTTTGTATAAACTTCCTGTTTTATGAGGGAGGGAAAGCACTATGCTTATCTTATCGCAGTTTTCTGTAACTTCTTTTGTCTTAGATACTATTATAAATCTTGTTATATTATTTTTGTTATAGTTTATATGAGAATCTAATATTTCTAATCCGTAAAGCTCTGCTGCCTTTTTGCTGGCTATGCAGCCCTTGTTCTTTAGATTTTCATCATGTATAAGCTTTGCACTTCTTGCAGTATTAAAATAAGGTATTAACCTCCAATTTTCATGATGATCTAGATACTCTTTACATTGTAGAAAACCTTGTTCATGCGAATAAACCTCTTTTATGTCTTTTATGTTTGAACCCCTTATACCTATAAGGTTATGGTCAACTTTTATGCATTTTTCTCCCACTATGTAAAATCCATATTTGTATAACAAATCATAAACTTCTGCAATTCCTCCTGTAGAAGAATTTTCTATAGGTAGAACTCCATAGCTTATTTCATCATTTTCTATAGCTTCAAATACATCTTGAAATTTCTCCAAAGCAGAAGTCTTTCTTTCTTCTCCAAAATACTCTATAAGAGCTTGATGACTGAATGACCCTTCAACCCCTTGAAAGCCTATGATATAGCCTTCACTTTTCATATCCTTTAAGTCTTTACTCATATATATAATCCCCTTGCTTTTATAAAGTAACTTTTTTTAGCTCTATTCCATTTCCTTTATTAATTCCAGAATAGCTATGGCAGTAGCTGCCTCTATTACAGGAAGAGCCCTTACTACTATGCATGGATCATGTCTTCCTACAATTTCTATTGTAGAGTCCTCCATAGTGCTTATATCTATAGTTTTCTGAATCTTTCCTATGGATGGAGTCGGCTTCATAGCTACTCTAAATATTAGAGGCATCCCACTTGTTATTCCACCTAATATACCACCGTTATTGTTAGTTGTAGTTATGATCTTTCCTTGATTCATCATATACTCATCATTGGCCTCTGAGCCATAAAGCTTCGTTATATGAAAGCCTTCCCCAAATTCTACTCCTTTTACCCCTGGTATTGAAAATAAAAGACTTGATAAGGTGCTTTCCACTGAATCGAAGAAAGGGTCTCCTATACCGGCAGGAAGATTTATAGCAGCACATTCTATGATTCCTCCTACAGAATCTTTCATTACCCTAGCATTTCTTATGAGTTCTTGCATTTCTTCACCTGAGGAACTATCTATCACTGGAAAGGTTACTTTTCGTAAGTTTTCCAAAGTGACCTTACATAGATTTCCATCATTGAAATCTTCATCTTCTATATTTTTTATAGATTTTATGTGGCTTCCTATGATTATGCCTTTTTCCTTTAGAATCTGTTTGCATATGGCTCCTGCAAAAACCAAAGGAGCTGTTATTCTTCCAGAGAAATGCCCCCCTCCTCTATAGTCGTTGAAGCCTTTATACTTTATATACCCAGTGAAATCTCCATGACTTGGTCTCATAAGGTTCTTTGTCTTAGAATAATCTTTTGAATGCTGGTTTGTATTATATATTATCATGGTAAGTGGTGTACCTGTAGTTCTTCCATTAAAATAACCACTTAATATATGAAATTCATCCTTTTCTTTTCTAGGAGTTGATAAATCATTTTGTCCTGGTGCTCTTCTTGCCATTTCCTCTTTTATATAATCTAGATCAAGGTTTATCCCTGGCTCTATTCCATTTATGGTGATGCCTATTGCTTCACCGTGAGATTCCCCAAAGAGAGAAAGCTCAATATTTTTACCCCATGTTCCACTCACATATATCACCTCCAAGCTTTTCGAAATGATCCCAAAAATCAGGATAAGATTTTGAGACGCATTCTGCTCCATCTATAGTTAGAGGCTCTTTGCATCTTACAGAAGCTACAGCTAAGGCCATGGCAATACGGTGATCATTCCAGCTATAAACTTCTCCTCCTTTAAGGCTTTCCACTCCATTTATTATAAGACCATCTTCTGTTTCTTTTATGTCTGCACCTATTTTGGATAATTCTTCAGATATAGCCTTTAATCTATCAGACTCTTTAAACCTAAGTCTCGATGCATTTATTATTTCTGTCCTTCCCTTTGTTAAAGCGGCAAGGACTGCTAGTACAGGAACTAAATCAGGAACGTCTTTTGCATCTATTACTATAGCTTTTGTCTCCTTAGGAAGAGCTTTTATAGAGGAATTAGAAATTTCTATCTCACCTCTCATAGCCATTATTATGTCTAGGATAGCCTTATCACCCTGAAGTGAAGATATGTTCATCCCCTTGCAAGAAATATCACAACCTAAAATTCCCGCTACAAGCCAAAAGGCCACTTGAGAAAAATCTCCTTCTACCTCATAATTCATAGCTTTATATTTTTGATTTCCCTTTATAAAAAATTCTTTATAATCTCTATTTTCTACCTTCACTGAAAACCTATTTAGCATGTCTATAGTAAGGTCCACATATCCCTTAGATTCTAGTTCTGTTGTTAGCACTATCTTTGAATCTCCCTCTAATAGAGGAAGTGCAAATAAAAGACCTGTTATAAACTGTGAGCTCACATCTCCTCTTATCTTATATTCAGAAGGAGTGAGCTTTCCTCTTATAGTTAAAGGAAGGTTTCCTTCATTGTTTCTGTAAGCTATATTCTTCTCACTAAAGATTTTGTAGTAGTCATCTAAAGGTCTCTCTATAAGCTTTCCTTTGCCAGTAAAGGTAATCATTTGACCTAAAGTGGCTGCTATAGGTATCATAAATCTTAAGGTAGATCCAGACTCATTGCAGTTTATGTTCTTTTCCTCTGCTATAAGAGAAGAGCGTCCCAATACCTTTACCTTGTCCTCGGATTTTTTAATCCTTACTCCAAGAGCTCTCATAGCATTGCAAGTAGCCTCTATATCCTTTGAAAACATCACATTGGAAATGACACTTTCTCCTTTAGATAGTCCTGCACAGATTATAGCTCTATGGCATATGCTTTTAGATGCAGGCACCATAACCTGTCCTTTTAAAATTTTAGGATTTATTTTTATCCTCATCCATAGATGCCCCCTTTTCCTATATGTAGTCTTCTATTTGTTCTATTTTAACCTTCTCTATGATACTGTCACCAAATTCCCTAATCAGTATCAAATTCAAAGTTTCTTTTATATTCTTCTTATCTAAAGTTACAGCTTGTAGCATTTTTCCCCTATCTATTTCGGGCATTTCATAGGGAAGCTCATATTTTGAAAGCAAACTTTCTAAACTTTTGGCAGTTCCTTTTTTCGTTATGCCCATATGTTCACTTTTTCTTGTTACTTCAGCAAGCCCAATAGCCACCGCTGCCCCGTGAGTGTAGGTTTCATAATTAAAATATTTTTCTATAGCATGACCTATGGTATGCCCGAAGTTAAGCTTCATTCTTTCTCCATCATCTCTCTCATCAATTTCAACTACGGTCTTCTTTATATAGCAACACTTATAGATTATGTCCTCTATATTTTCTAAAAGCTCTTTATAACCATGATATTTTGAAAGCTCCTCTACAAGAGAGCTGCTCTTTATACATCCTGTCTTTATGACTTCTCCCATTCCGTCCACTAAAAATCTATGTTTCAAAGTCTTTAAAAGCTCTGGGTCTATAAAAACAGCTTTAGGCTGATAAAAATTCCCTACTAAATTTTTGCCATAGGGTAAATCTATGGCTACCTTACCTCCAACGCTGCTGTCTATTTGAGACAAAAGAGAGGTTGGAACCTGAATATAAGGGATTCCTCTAAGATAAGTAGCCGCTGCAAAGCCTCCTAAGTCCCCTACAACTCCGCCGCCAAAGGTTACAAGAAGATCGCTTCTGGTCATCTTAAATGTGCACAACTCCCCATATACTCTCTCTAATGTTCTTAAACTTTTGCTTTTTTCTCCTGGCTCTATAACTATAATTTTAACTTCATATCCCGAAGATTCTAAGTTTTCTTTAAGCTCTCTACCATAGATAGAATTTAAATTTTCATCAGTTACTACAGTGACTTTCTGTGAGGGAATTTTCCCTCTTAAAAGCTGACCTAGTTTTTGAAAAAGTCTCTTTTCTATAAGGATATCATAACTGTTCTCTTTAAGATTCACTCTTAACTCTTTCATCCTTCATCCTCCTAAGATTTATATACCTCTTTCTTCAATTGCCGCAAGCTTCTCAAGCTTTAACTTTAAGCTTTCAAATCTTTCTGGTGTTATGGATTGCTGTCCATCACATTTTGCATTTTCAGGATCATTGTGAACCTCTATTATAAGTCCATCTGCTCCTGCTGCAATAGCGGCCTTTGATAAAGGTTCAACCATCCACCAAAGCCCTGATGAGTGACTAGGGTCTACGATTACTGGAAGATGAGTAAGTTTCTTCAGCATTGGTATGGCGCTTAGATCTAAAGTATTTCTCGTTAGATTTTCGTAAGTCCTTATTCCTCTTTCGCAAAGTATCACATTATTATTTCCCTCTGACATTATGTACTCTGCTGACATTATAAGCTCCTCTATAGTTGCCGATATTCCTCTTTTAAGAAGTATTGGCTTCTTAGTCTTTCCAAGCTCCTTTAAAAGATCAAAGTTTTGCATATTTCTAGCTCCAACTTGGATTACATCCACGTCTTCAACGAATTTATCGATGATGCTAGTTGACATTATCTCTGTAACTATAGGAAGTCCTGTTTCTTTTCTTGCAAGCTTTAAAAGTTCAAGCCCATCTAACCCCATACCTTGGAAGCTGTATGGTGAAGTTCTTGGCTTAAAAGCTCCTCCTCTTAGAAATCTGGCTCCAGACTTTTTCACACTTTTAGCTATTTCTATTATCTGCTCCTCGCTCTCCACAGAACATGGACCAGCTATAAGAGCTATATTATTTCCGCCTATCTCTTCTTTTCCTATATTCACTACTGTGTTGTCTGGATGAAAGATTCTATTTGACAATTTATACGGCTGCTGAACCTTTGTGACTCTTTCAACATACTCACTTGCTAAAAGTTTATTTGGATCAACCTTTGTAGTGTCTCCAACTAAGCCAAGTATGGTGCAGTTTTCCCCTTCTATTATGCTGGCTCTGCAGTTTTCTTTTTCTATCCTATCCTTTATCCTTAGTATCTCCTTCATGGGTGTACCTACCTTCATTATAACTATCATTTTATATCCTCCCCTATTTTTTATTTTCCATTAAAATTCTTGATAATGTAGCCCCTTATTCACATATGCAAGATATTTGACTAAAAAAAATAGAGCTCCTATGAGCCCTATAAATTAATCCACTTTATCTTTAATTATACTTTTAGCAAACAACGTGCCGTATAACTATGGAATTTATTAAACTCATTGATAAGATTTAATATTTTTTTAAAGCAAAATAGACCAGCGCTAAAATAAAAATAGCCCCAGCTAAAGTAAAAGTTAAATTTTGCGTTTAAATTCCCATCAATAATATTTTTCATAATAAACCCTCTACATTCTTGATAATAAGTTAATTTTCTTTTGTACTTATTGTCAATTTTATCACAAAATTTATTATTGTCAATATTTTCTCTAATTTTTATTTGAAATTACTTTTACATTACGATTATAAAATTGCTAGGACTAATACAAAAGGTGTGCTAAAAATGATTTATACATTTTAAAACACACCTTATAAATCATTCTTTTAATTTTAATTTGCTGATTCTTCTCTATAGAGAGCTGGCTTTAAATCCTTTAGCTGTTCTTTGTAAACCTTAAGGAACATAAATACACTAACTATAGATGCAGCTACTTCAGCTATAGGGAATGCAAACCACACATAAGTAAGCCCTATTTTTGAAAGCAGATATGCGCTTGGAAGGATTATGACAAGCTGTCTTAATACAGACACTATAAGGCTGTTCATTCCACGGCCTAGTGCTTGGAATAATGTAGACAGCAAAATACCTACTGCCGCTGGCACAAAACAAATACTTATTATTCTTAAAGCTGGTACTCCTATTGAAAGCATCTCAGGTGACGCATTAAAGATCATAAGAAGTTTGTTTGGAATTAGTGAGAACATAGCTGCTCCACACATCATTATAATGAGGGCTATATAAAGTCCTATCTTAAGAGAATCTATAATACGATTTTTGTTTCTCGCTCCAAAATTATATCCCATTATAGGCATTATCCCTTGAGTTAGTCCAAATACAGGCATAAATACGAAGGATTGAAGCTTGTAATATACACCTAGTACAGATACAGCTGCCTCTGAAAATGTTATAAGTATAGAATTTAGTCCAATAACAAGAACTGATGATATGGACTGCATTATTATAGATGGAAAACCTACAGAATATATATTCTTCACAGTTTTTCCCGAAAACTTAAAGTTTTTGAAGCTTATATGGACATCATGGCTTTTGGTGAATACTATATACATTGCAAATATCATAGCAATTATCTGACCAAGTACCGTAGCTATAGCTGCACCTTTAACTCCAAAGGCTGGCACTCCAAATAATCCAAATATAAATATAGGGTCAAATATTATATTAAGTATAGCTCCTATAAGCTGAAAGATCATGGGATAAATCATATTTCCTGTAGCTTGAAGAGTTTTCTCCAAATTTATTTCTACAAATACTCCAAAGGAGAAGATCGTTACTATTGACAAATAGCTAGCTCCCATTTCATATACTGTTGGATTTGAAGTAAACATTCCGAAAAATGATTTGGAAAAGAACAATCCAAATAAGGCAAAAACTATCCAGCTAAAGATTCCTAAAAGTATACCATGGGTAGCAGCCTTGCTAGCCTCGTCCTTTTTTCCTTCACCAAGTTTCCTTGACACAAGAGAATTTATACCTATTCCTGTTCCAACTGCCACAGCTATTATGAGCATTTGTATTGGAAAGGCTAAGGATACCGCTGTAAGGGCTTCCTCTCCAATCTGAGCAACAAACATGCTATCAACTATATTATAAAGGGATTGTATAAGCATAGAAAACATAGCCGGTAGTGACATAGTTACTATGAGTTTAAATATCGGGGTTGTTCCCATTTTATTTTGTTTTCCCATTTTGCTTCTTCCTTTCTAGTATTAATTTATTCATCCTTTATTATTTTACCCTTTCTAAGGGTTCATTACTTATATAAATTTTCTATAACAAAACCTAATAAACCACTTATTAGTGTAACATAGTATATTTCTTATAGTCAAATAATGTAATCATTTAAATATATTTATGTAATTTTCTTTTTTTATTATATCTCTTGGCATAAAATCACCTCAGCAAAATTAGCTTTTGCTGAGGTAATTATTTTTAAGATATTAAGCTGATTTTTTCTCTTGAAGCACTTGCTCCTTTTCCTCTACTGGCTTAGATATAAGATAAGTTATACCTGTAAGAGCTGCTATTGCAACAGGAAGCACTATGTATATAGGCACCCCAAATCCAGCTGGTATATATCCAAATACTATGGTGATTCCCGCTACAAATAGTGAGTAAACCATTTGAGTATTCACGTGATCTATGTGATGACATCCTGCTCCCATGGATGAAAGTATTGTTGTATCTGAAATTGGTGAACAGTGATCTCCAAATATAGCTCCTGTAAGTACAGCTGATGTGCTTACTACAACATAACCCATTTCTGGTGAAATAGAATATGCTAGAGGAATTGCAAGAGGCATAAGTATTCCCATGGTTCCATAAGCGGTTCCTGTGGCAAAACTTATAACTGCTCCTAAAGCAAATATTATTGATGGCAATAAGAACTTAGGTATTGAACCCGAAAGTATACTTACTAGATAGCTTGCTGTGCCTAAATCCTTTATTGTTGAGCTTAAAGACCAAGCAAGAATAAGGATAACTCCTGTTACTATAAGGCCCTTCATTCCATCTACCCAAACCTCTAAAGCTTCTGACACTGTGAAGATCTTTTTTATAACACCCATTGCTATGGCAACGATACTTGCAATTAGCGCTGCTTGGAATAGGACTATTGAGGCATCAGCATTGGAGAAAGCCTCTCTTATAGATGCGAAGGCAAAAGGTGAAGCTTTCATGCTTTCTATAAGTGCCATATCTTCACCAGCCATAACAGTTGTCCATCCACTATAGTAGAATCCAATTAAAGCTCCTATTACTAAAGTTCCTATAGGAATTATAGCGTTCCATATGCTTATCTTTATTCCTTCTTTTGGCTCAAGTTCTGAACTTTCAGTAGCTTCACTTTCTCCCTCACTGCTTAAGCTTTCTACTATGCCTTTTCTTGCACGTCTTTCCGCCTTCAGCATAGGTCCAAATTCTCTTAAAGATACAGCCAGTATTACAACAAAAGCTAATATTAATATATTATAAAATCTATATGGTATTGTCTGTAAAAACACTCCAAAAGCATCTACTTCTTGTCCGATTCCGTTGGCAAAAGCATCTTTTATTAATCCAACTTCAAGACCTATCCATGTTGATATTATAGCTAGTCCAGCAATTGGAGCAGCTGTGGCATCTATAATGAAAGATAACTTTTCTCTTGAAACCTTCATATTATCACTTACTGGTCGCATTATAGGTCCTACTATTAAAGAATTTGCATAATCATCAAAGAATACAAATATTCCAAGAAGCCATGTTATTAACTGAGTGCTTCTTGGAGTCTTTGCTTTTTTAGCTAAAGCCTCTGCCACTGCTCTTGAGCCACCCATCTTTCCAACTAAGCTTATAACTCCACCTATTGCAAGAACTTGAAGTATTATACCTGCATTCCATGGGTCTGCAATAGAATTTAATGCTCTTTGAGTAAAATCTAAAAAGCCTTGAACTATGCTACTAAAAATATTCATGCCATTAAGCTGCATCATGACACAGCCTGTCATAGTTCCTAAGAACAACGATACTATTACGTTTTTCGTTATAAATGCAAGAGCTATAGCAACAAGTGGTGGAAGTACGCTCCACATTCCAAAAGACACTTTTGCTGCCTCTCCATCTCCTTCTGCTGCAAAAGCCACAGTAAAAGAAAATAATAAAATCATAACTAAAGTTGAAACAAATACATTTACTCTTTTCTTATTCATAAAAAAAGCCTCCTAAAATTTTTCTTTGTGAAAATCCTAAGAGGCATTGAAAATCATTTTAACAAAAAAACCATGAGTCTTCACCCATGGTCACATATATCAATAGAATATAAAACATTAAAAATTTCTAAAAATACATAAAGATCATACGATGATAGCTCTCCACAAACTGACTTTGTGACAGTATTACACATATTTTGCGTAATCCCAGCTACACAATATTAAAGCATCTATTGTGAGCTTCGGCAATAATCCCTTTCACGTAACATCAAAGTTGCTTCACTCCGTTACCCTACTATTGATCATCGCTCCTCTACCTCAAGGAATATTCACTTTTCACATTATTTATACACCAATTTTAAGTTTTATGCAATAGATTTCTATAAAATTTATCAAATTATTTTTTATATTTCTATATTTCTTAAGCTATATACTTTTATTCTGAATTTTTATATAATTTTTACATATGAATAAATCATATGCTTTATTCACAAATTGATGTAGGGAGTGATATATATATGTTAAACATGGATGAATGTTTAAAAAAGTATGCTGAATTAGCCGTAGTTACGGGAATAAATATTCAAAAGGATCAAACCCTTGTTGTAAATGCTCCAATAGAAGCTGCTGAATTCGTAAGACTTATAGCAGACACCGCTTATGAGCATGGTGCTAGAAATGTGAAGGTTAGATGGAATGACGAAAAGCTTGCTTTAATTAAATATTTAAAAGCTCCTTTTGAAGTTTTTAAAGAATTTTCACCATGGGAAGCTAAAGAGCTTGAAGAGCTTGCCAATAATGGTGCAGCCTTTTTATCCATCTCTGCTTCAGACCCAGAGATATTCAAAAATGTAGATTCTAATAGAATTCAAGAGGCAGTAAAAGCAAGTTCTGTAGCTCTTAAGGCTTACAGAGAAAGACTTATGAGCAGTGCCAATGCATGGTGTGTAATTTCAATACCAACTGCTGCATGGTCTATGAAGGTGTTCCCTGAACTTTCTAGGGAAGAAGCTATGTCAAAACTTTGGGATGCAATCTTTAAAATAGTTAGAGTTGATAGAGATGATACTTTAGGGGCATGGAATGAACATATCAAAAATTTGACTTCAAAAATGAATTTTCTTAATGAACATTCTTTCAAGAATCTTCATTTAAAGTCCTCAAAAACTGATTTAGTAATAGGCCTTCCAGAAAAACATCTATGGGCTGGCGGCGGAGAGTATAATGAAAAGAAAGTTTATTTCGTTGCTAATATGCCAACAGAAGAAGTGTTTACTGCTCCATCAAGGACTGGTGTTAACGGCATAGTTTGTAGTACAAAACCATTAAACTATAACGGAAACCTTATAAATAACTTTTCTCTAACCTTTAAGGATGGAGCTGTTGTAGATTTTACTGCAGAAGAAGGATACGATGCTTTAAAGAAACTTTTAGAAACTGATGAAGGTTCTAAACATTTAGGTGAAGTGGCTTTAGTTCCTTATGATTCACCTATTTCAAACTCAAATATAATATTCTACAACACTTTATTTGATGAAAATGCATCCTGCCACTTAGCTTTTGGAGAAGCTTACCCAACTTGTATAAAAGGTGGAGAAAACATGACTGAAGAAGAGCTAAAAGAAGCTGGTGCCAATTCTTCCTTCAATCATGTAGATTTCATGGTTGGTTCCTCTGATTTAGACATCATAGGAGAAACTTATTCTGGAGAAAAGATTCAAATATTCAAAGATGGTAACTGGGCATTTTAATACCTAGTTATAACTCAAAAGGAGCCATGGAATTCCAAAAGATTTCCACCGCTCCTTTTTAACTTATATGTTTTGAACTTTTTCTCTAGACTCTCTGCAATTTTCTTTCTTTAATCTGAAAAATTTATAAAAGTTTTTTCTTTAATTTATCTAAAGCATTTATTCCGTTTAATATACCAGACATAGCGCAGGATATAAAAACAACTATGGCTGCTTTCAGCATAGAGACAACTCCCCCGCCCTTTATGACACCTTCTAAAAGTGTATTATTTTCAAGCTTAAACCCCACAAATATAAATTTAAACACCTCTTGCAAGGAATAATCTTGATAGATAATAGCTAAGGCACATGCTGCTACTACACTTATTATCATAGAAATTTTTATTTTTACCTTGCATAAGGACAACACCAATATAATAGCCGCACTAGAGGACATAGGTGAACATCTATATCCAAAATATCTTTAAAGTTTTTCCCTCGTCTAAGGGCTATTAAAGCAAAGATTCCCCAACATATCATTATTTAAACATTATACTTTTCATATCTCATATTATTATAACAATATTTTTATAGTATTGGAAATTATTTTTCGAATCTTCTTGCATATCCGCAAGTTTTACATAGATCTTCCACGGCCTTTCTACCAGAAAAACCATCATACATAGCTTTAGCCCTTTTACTTTCTAAAATATTCTCTAAGCTTTCTTCAAATACATTTCCTAAAGGAATGTTTCCATCTGAATCAAGGCAACATGGTACAACTGTTCCATCCGCTAAGATTCCTATATGTTGTCTAAGTCCATAGCAAAAAGCATTGTCCCCTATTCTTTTTCCATTTATATCTGGCCATTGAAATTTTTCTGCTGCTTCCAAAAATATTTTATCTGAAATCTTAACGCTATTCTGATTATGTAGCATTTCTTTTATATCCATATGAGAATTCAAAGTTTCTTTGAGAAGGTCTGCTATTTTATCATTAAGGTTGTTACAGCCTTTTATCAAATCACTGTCTCCATTCCAAAGTCTTAGTTCGCATATAACACCATTTTCATCATGAGCCTTCTTAACAAAATTCACTATATCATTGATGTATACTTCTAAGTCTACCTCTTGATCATTAGCTTCAAAGCTATGAAGAGATATGCTTATTTTTCTTAAAGCTTTCGATGAAATAAGAATATCTTCATTTTTCCTTATAAGAGTTCCATTAGTGGTAAGGTTCACTTGAAATCCATATTCCTTCGAAATATCTAAAAAACTTTTCAAATTAGGATTAAGCAGCGGCTCTCCCATAAGATGAAGACATATATAATCGGTGTATGGCTTTATTTCTTTTGCTATATGTAAAAATTCCTCTGACGTCATAAACTTTAGTTTCCTATTTGTCTTAGGACAAAAATTGCAGTTCATATTGCAAACATTGGTTATCTCCACGTAGATTCTTTTAAATTTCTTCATGTTCATCTCCAAATCTGTTTATTATTCCAATAATAAACATTAGTACAGTATTTTTTATCACAATTTATAGTGCTTACTCCTTTATTATACACCATTTCCATTACTTTTAGCCATATGAGTTTTTCTTTTTATTTTTTGCTGTTTCAAATTTATTTTAAACTGTTTTTAAATTTTTCTTGCATTTTGCTTTTAATGATGTTACTATAGGTACATAGAGAGAATAATTATTAATTACCACAGATTATTAAAATAATATTGTGAATCAATTAAATTTTCAGTTTTATATAACAAAGGAGTAATAGAATATGAGACAAGAATGGTTAAACTTTAACGAAGGATCTTGGACAAGTACTATTGACGTAAGAAACTTTATTCAAACTAACTACACTGCATACGAAGGAGATGACAGCTTTCTAGCTGGAGCAACAGAGGCTACTAAAAAGCTTTGGGAAGAAGTAAGTGAGTTATTTAAAAAAGAAAGAGAAAATGGCGGAGTTTTAGATGTTGATACAGATACTATTTCTGGAATTAACGAATACAAAGCTGGATACATAGATCAAGCTTTTGAAAAGATCGTTGGTGTTCAAACTGACGCACCTTTAAAAAGAGCTGTAATGCCTTTTGGTGGTATTAGAATGGCAGAAAATGCTGCTAAAGCTTATGGATATGAGGTTAATCCTAGAATAACTGAAATATTCACTAAGTATAGAAAGAGTCATAATCAAGGCGTATTTGATGCTTACACTGACGAAATGAGACTTGCAAGAAAATCAGGAGTTATCACTGGTCTTCCAGATGCTTATGGTAGAGGAAGAATCATAGGTGACTACAGAAGAGTTGCTCTATATGGAGTTGATAGATTAATAGAAGATAAAATCGCTCAAAAGAAGAGCTTAGAAGTTAAATGCATAGATGAAGATGTTATAAGATTAAGAGAAGAAATATCTGATCAAATAAATGCATTAAAAGAATTAAAAGGACTCGCTGCAACTTATGGAATAGATATATCAGCTCCTGCTACAAATGCAAAAGAAGCTATCCAATGGTTGTACTTTGGATTCTTAGGAGCTATAAAGGACCAAAACGGTGCTGCAATGTCACTAGGAAGAACTTCTACTTTCTTAGATATCTATATAGAAAGAGATTTAAAGAATGGTGTTATAACAGAAGAAGAAGCTCAAGAATTAATGGACCACTTTGTAATGAAGTTAAGACTTGTTAAATTCTTAAGAACACCTGAATACAACGATTTATTCTCTGGAGACCCAACTTGGGTAACTGAGTCAATCGGAGGTATGGGGCTTGATGGAAGAACTTTAGTTACTAAGAACTCATTCAGAGTACTTAACACACTTTACACTTTAGGACCATCACCAGAACCAAATCTAACTGTTTTATGGTCAACTAGATTACCTCAAGGATTTAAGGATTTCTGTTCTAAGGTATCTATAGACACAAGCTCAGTTCAATATGAAAATGACGACTTAATGGCTCCATACTGGGGGGATGACTACGCTATAGCTTGCTGTGTATCTGCAATGAGAGTTGGTAAGCAAATGCAGTTCTTCGGTGCAAGAGTTAACTTAGCTAAGACTTTACTTTACGCTATAAACGGTGGTAAAGATGAAAAGTCTGGAGTTCAAGTTGGACCAAGAATAGCTCCAATAACTAGTGAATACCTAGATTATAATGAAATAATGGAAAGATTTGATATAATGACAGAATGGTTAGCTAACCTTTATGTTAATACATTAAATGTTATCCACTACATGCACGATAAATATTCTTATGAAAAATTGCAAATGGCTTTACATGATAGAGATGTGTTTAGAACAATGGCTTGTGGTATAGCTGGACTATCTGTTTGCGCAGACTCATTATCAGCAATCAAGTATGCAAAAGTTAAGCCAATAAGAAACGAAGAAGGAATTGCTATCGATTTCGAAGTTGAAGGAGATTTCCCTAAATACGGAAATGACGATGACAGAGTTGACGATATAGCTGTATTCTTAGTTAAAAATATGATGGATAAGATAAGACAAAACAAGACTTATAGAAATGCTTATCACACTCAATCAGTATTAACTATAACTTCAAATGTTGTTTATGGTAAGAAGACTGGTACTACTCCATGTGGAAGAAAGGTTGGAGAGCCTTTTGCACCAGGAGCAAACCCAATGCACGGAAGAGACAACAGTGGTTCTTTAGCTTCATTAAACTCAGTAGCTAAGCTTCCATATGAGCATTCTCAAGACGGAATCTCAAACACATTCTCTATAATTCCAGATGCACTTGGAAAGACAGCAGAACAAAGAATAGATAACTTAAGTAAGATGATGGACGGATATTTCGGACAAAACGCTCATCACTTAAATGTTAACGTGTTTGATAGAGAGACTCTATTAGATGCTATGGATCATCCAGAATTATATCCTCAATTAACAATCAGAGTTTCTGGATACGCAGTTAACTTCATAAAGCTAACTAGAGAGCAACAATTAGACGTTATAAATAGAACATTCCACAAATCTATGTAGAATGTATAAGAAAGGAGGCCTAAGGCCTCCTTTTTCAGTTTGCAATATCTGCAGACTTCTTTATCTCTAATTCTCTTTCAAATTATCTCCAAAAACTAATTTTACTAATTGTATTATTATAAATGGAAGTATTGATAATCCATAGACTATGAATAGCTGCTTTATTGTCATAGCTGCTACTTCAAATATAGGCTGTAAAAATGGTACTAATAATACTAAATTCAATAGTACGAATCCTATTCCAAAAGCTGCCCACAAATATTTGTTTGAGAATAATGCTTTTCTAGATAACACGTGTTTTTTAGATTTACTTGTAAATCCATGAACTAACCTTGCTAAACATAAAATCGCAAAGGCCATTGTACTAGCTAAAGCTGGTCCGCCTGCTTTTAATCCTATATGGAAACCAGTCATAGTAGCTATAGCTATAACTATACCTTCTAAAATTATCTCAAAGGCAAAATCTTTTGTTAAAATTGATTCATTAACATTTCTAGGTTTTTCTTTCATAACATCATTATTGTGAGGTTCAAGTCCTAAAGCTATTGCTGGAAGACTATCTGTAAGAAGATTTATAAATAGAAGATGAACTGCTGCAAATGGTACAGGTAGTGCAAATAAAGATGCATATAAAACAGCAAGTATTCCTGCAGTATTTCCTGATAGTAAGAACTTTATAGAGTTTTTGATATTTCCATAAATATTTCTTCCATTAGAAATAGCTTTTACTATAGTTGCAAAATTGTCATCTGTAAGTATCATAGATGCTGCATCTTTAGCAACTTCTGATCCAGTGATTCCCATGGCAACTCCTATGTCTGCCTGCTTTAATGCCGGTGCATCATTAACACCATCACCTGTCATAGCAACTACATTTCCTTTTTCCTGCCATGCTCTTACTATTCTTATCTTATGCTCTGGAGATACCCTAGCATAAACAGATATTTTTTCAACAAAAGTTTTTAGCTCCTCATCGCTTAGATTATCTAGTTCTGCTCCTTCAACGGCTTCTGATTCATCTTTTAAAATTCCTATCTGATTGGCTATAGCAGCCGCTGTTATCTTATGATCTCCTGTAATCATAACAGGTTTTATTCCAGCTTTTATACATTCTTCAACTGCCTGTTTTGACTCTTCTCTTGGAGGATCCATCATTGAAATAAGTCCTATAAAGGTCAAATCATCTTCATCTTTTAAAGATATTTCAGTTCTATCATGAAGATCTTTAAAAGCAAATGCTAATACCCTAAGTCCTGTCTTTGAAAATTCCTTATTTACTTTTTCAATATTTTTTATGGATTCATCTGTTATTTTATTTACGCCATCAGCTGTAATTATGTCTTTAGTTCTATTAAGGATTACATCTAGCGC
>JALEZF010000063.1 GCA_022773025.1 Clostridium sp.
AATATTTAAAAGTCTAGATGAGCTTAAGAAAGAATTAAGGAGCTATGTGCTTTGGTATAACAACAAACGTATCCATAGCTCACTTAACTATATGACACCAGTTGAATATAGACTAGCAAATATGACCGAATAAATATTGTCTAAAAAAGTATTGACAATCCAGAGTATGTTGAAGAGGAAAGTCCATTAAAGTTATACGATAATATATTAGTTGGTAGAAAAGTATATTTTCCAAAGGGAAAAACAAATGATGTAAGTGAATCAGGTGATGATGACGATGAAATAATAGAGGAGATTACATATGATGCATTACTTCCAAAATACACAATTTCAGATATTTTAAAGGACGTATTTATAAGTAAAGAAGAAGTACACGATATATTATTTAATCTAGATTATAAGAAAAATATAATTCTTCAAGGCCCTCCAGGTGTAGGTAAAACCTTTGTTGCAAAAAGGCTTGCATATCTTCATAGTGGAATAAAGGATGCTACTAAAATAGAGATGGTACAGTTTCATCAATCCTATGCTTATGAGGATTTTGTAAGAGGTTATAAACCTAACAATGCAGGAACATTTACTTTAAAGAATGGTATTTTTTATGAATTCTGTGAAAAAGCAAGAAAAGACAAGGATAATAACTACTATTTCATTATTGATGAGATAAACAGAGGTAATTTAAGCAAAATATTTGGTGAGATAATGATGCTAGTTGAAAAGGATAAGAGGGGTGAGGGATACTCAGTACATCTAACATATAGAAATGATATTGATGAGAAATTCTATATTCCAAAGAATCTTTATATAATTGGTACAATGAATACTGCAGACAGGTCTTTAGCAGTTGTTGATTATGCATTAAGAAGAAGATTCTCCTTTATAGATATATCACCAGCATTTAATGAAGAAAGCTTTAAAGAGCATCTGTTATCTAAAGGTATTTCAAGTGCAATGATAAATAAAATTATAGAGGGTATGAATTTGTTAAATGATGAGATTCTAAAAGATGAAATTAATCTAGGGAAAGGCTTTGAGATAGGCCACAGTTACTTTACTCCTAGTGAAGATATTGTAAATGAAGAAGAATGGTATAAGAGAATACTTAAAGCTGAGATTGAACCATTGTTAAGAGAATATTGGTTTGATAATCATCAGAAGGTAGGGGAGCTAATTGAGCAATTACGATAAAATCCCTATTGAAAATATCTACTATATGCTTTGTTATGCTAAAAATAGGCTAAGTCCTGATGGAATAAAAAAAGTATCACAACAAGATTATAAAAACCTTTATGATCTCTTTGGAGAAATACTATACAATGAGTTATCATCTCTTATAAAAAAGAGGTTCTACAGAGAATATGTTTTAGTTCAAGATGAAACTTCCAGCTTAAAGGGAAAAGTAAACTTTGACCAATCATTAAAAAGAAACTCATTTATGAATGGAAGAGCTTATTGTTCCTTTGATGAGTTTAGTTATGACATAATTCATAACCAAATAATCAAAGCATCACTGTTACTCTTACTTAAATACAGTGACTTGAGAGAAGAAAATAGAAATAACCTAAAAAGAATATATAATTATTTTAATTATATTAGCAATATAAAGCTTGACAATAGAGCCTTTGAAATGGCAAAAATCCATAGAAATAACTATCATTATGGATTTGTATTAGAGATATGTAGATTAATATTTGATAACTTGCTAATAGATGAAAATACAGGTGAAAAATCATTTAGAAACTTAATTAGAGATGAAAAGGCGATGGCATATATATTTGAAGAGTTTGTTAGGAATTTCTATAAAACTGAACTTAAAATACAAAAGTATATAGAAAATCAATAAAATGGGATACAGGAGGTGAAGTAGATTCGTATCTACCTGTTATGGAAACAGATATTACCTTAGAAAAAGGTGATGCATTAGCTATTATAGACACA
Organism: Clostridium sp.; assembly: GCA_022773025.1. Taxonomy (GTDB): domain Bacteria; phylum Bacillota; class Clostridia; order Clostridiales; family Clostridiaceae; genus Clostridium_X. The sequence continues at coordinate 1,939 of JALEZF010000063.1, forward strand.
AAATACTATAAGGAACCACTAGCTGTAAACTACAATAAAGAAAAGATTAGAATTAATAACTTGTATCAGATATATGCCTATGTTCAAAATATAAAAAAAGATAAATACAAAAAAGTAGTGGGAGCATTATTATATCCTTTAACTGGAGAACCATTAAACCTTAAATACAATATAGGTGGATATGATTTTTATGTATTTAGTGTAGATTTAAATAAACCATGGAGAGATATACATGATAGATTGCTTCAGCTAGGAGAAAGATGTTTAAATTAAATATATAAGTAAAAAAGGTTATTGTAGAGTTAAATTTGAAGACTGGACTTCCTGTGGAGGATATAAAAAGGCTTAGAGTAAAGAATTAGAAGATGAAACTTCGCTGAATGATGATTTGGCGAAGTTTTTTTTAGCGAGTCCTATACTTATTACATCACTTCTAATTTTCTGATTACTAGATTTAAATTTGATAAAAGTATGGTAAAATACTATTAATAAGTTGATTTATATTATAATTTGGGAAGTCTTAAGGTAAGGGGTGAAAGCTATGGAAGAGGTAAGAGCAGATATAATAAAAAAGTTAAATAGTGAAGAGTTTAAGATCTATGTTAGTAATTTAGCAGTAAGGGATGTCTTACTTTTTGGGAGTACCATAAATGGAGATTTTACTGAAGAGTCTGATGTTGACATTGCAGTTTTAGGTACATCAAAGCTTTCAATAAGTGAAATTTTAAGGTTTGAATTATTTTTAGGAGATCTTTTACAGCGTAGAATTGACGTTGTAGATTTGAACAGTGAAACCTTAGATATTTTTATAAAAATAGATATATTAAATACAGGGAAGAGTATTTACACTATAGATAGTAATAATTATTTGAATAAATTTATGGATGATATCGATTGGTATTATAGAGAAAATGAGCATTATTTTCAATGTAGAAGGAGAGATTTGTTGTCATGAATGAAGCAAGACTTCTTAGAAATAGGATTTCACATAGGTATAAGGAGCCATCTAAAGAAGAACTCTTAACTTTCATAAAGATGAATGATAATTATTTTGATAACATAATAAATGTTGCACTAGGATTTTTAAATTGAAAATAATACACTATGATGTGAGTCTCAAAAGTTAGACTTATAAGCGAGATAGTTTAGGCTGCCTCGCTATTTTTATGCAGCAAAGAGGCTGAGTCTATATTCAATAGGACTCAACAATGTTAGGTTCGCTTTAAATCTTTTTCATTAGATAGTTGGTAATTGTGATTCTGATTAATTTGACTATATACGTGATACAACTACTATAGACAGACTATCCACGTAAGGTAGTCTAAACATTGGATCTCTAACCTTTCACCAATTGTAAGTATTTTATTTTAGGAATTATATTTATAATAATTATAGAACATGAAAAGTTAGGACAAATAAAAATCCGGAGTTTTATTTGTTTGCTATAATGATATGATGTGAAAGGTGATTATAATGAGTGAAAGAATATTAGAGGTTAAAAACTTAAAGAAATATTATGGCAGAAAAGATTCTGTAACTAAGGCTTTGGATGGAATAAGCTTTCAGGTGATGAATGGTGAATTTATTGGGATTATGGGGAGTAGTGGTTCGGGAAAAACAACTTTACTTAATTGTATAGCAACTACAACTCACCCTACAGAAGGTAATATTTTATTAAATGGAGAGAACGTAGAAAAATTTAAAGGTAATAAATTAGCTCAATATAGAGGCAATAAGATTGGTTATCTATTTCAAAACTTTGAGCTTTTAGAAAATCTAACAGCAAGGGAAAATATTTTAATACCAATGGCTATTCATAATAAATTACATGATAATAGTAAGGTAGAAGTAGAAAAATTAGCAGAATATATGGAGATAAAAGATATATTAGATAAATTTCCAAATGAAATTTCAGGAGGACAAAAGCAGCGTGTTGCAGCTGCAAGAGCTTTAATTTTAAATCCGCAAATTATTTTGGCAGATGAACCAACAGGAGCATTAGATTCTAAAAATGCAAAAGCATTAATGGAAAAATTATCTGATTTAAATGAAGAACAAAAATCAACTATTTTAATGGTTACTCATGATGCAAATGTAGCTAGCTTTTGTTCAAGAATTTTATTTATACAAGATGGAAAGCTTTTTCATGAGCTGAGACGTAAAAAGCCTGAGGAGTCTAGACAAGATTTTTATGAAAGAATCCTTCTAGTTATGGCACAACTAGGAGGTGGCAGCGCAAATGTTTTATGATTTAGTTAAGAGAAACAGCAAGAGAAACAGAAAAGAAAATGGATTGTTTTTTATATCATTAATAGTATCTATAGTTGCGTTTTATATTATTTTATCTCTTGAAAAACAAGATGTTATTATATTTTTAAAAACTATGGAGAGTCAGGCTTTAGATAAGTTATTTTTATTGATTCCAGTTTTATATGGATTATCTTTATTTATTTTATTTTTTCTTGTGTATTTTGCAGGAAAATATCAATTAGAAAGAAGAAACAGAGAACTTGGAATGTACTTAATGCTTGGAATGAAACGTAGAAAATTATTATTAATGCTTTTTATGGAAGAGTTAAGGAATAGCATATTATCATTAGCAATTGGTATTCCAATAGCAATTTTTATATCAGAAATTATTAGTTTGGCTACAGCTAAAATAGTAGGGCTAGGTATAATAGGTCATAGCTTTTCATTTTCTATGACAGCTATACTGGGAACAATTGCTGGATATTTTATTATTAGATTTATAGCACTTATTATTTTAAGCGGTAAATTCTCAAAAAAAGAGGTTATAGAATTACTATCAGACTCACAAACAGAAAAGAAAAGGAAAATTAATAAAGTAGTGGCTACTATTAAATTTTTATTAGGAATTATATTCCTTGCATTAGCTTTTACTATAGCAATAACTGGGTTAGCGTGGCAAGGTATAAAATTATTTGCAATAACAGTAATACTAGGACTTAGTGGAATGTTTCTATTATTTCAAGGAATAGGAGTTCTATTTGAAATAATACTTAGAAAGAAACAGAGTAAAGGTGAATTAAAAATGTTTACCTTTAGACAATTACAAGAATCAGTATTTTTAAAACCAAATACCATGGCCATTTCAGCGCTATTGTTTTTAATGACAATTAGTTGTTTTGCATATGGTATACCGGTAGGGTACTTAAATAATTCAAAGGAAGCACATATTATGGATTATACCTTTCAAGGCAATAAGGAAGAGGTGCAATCAATAATAAAAGACCTCAATTTAGAACAGTATATTGATGGCATATATGATATGAAATTAGGTAGTATGTGTTCTAAAAGGGGTATCGATATAAAAGAGTTAGTTGCAGTTATTGAAAAACAACCAAATAGTGAAGATAAAGATATTGCTCTTAACAATATTCAACATATGGATAGACCGTACTTAATATCAGTAAATTCATATAATAAGCTTTTAGAGATACAAGGAAAGGATACTATTGAATTAAAGGATAATGAAGTAGCTTTTTATAATGATCCGCAGTTTAGAACAGGTGATACAATTAAAAGAACTTTAAAGGAAAGACCTACATTATATATAAATGGAGAGGAATATAGATTAATTGATAAATACTATTCAGATAGTATAGTAACAGATAGCTTAATTACTATAATGAATGGATTAATAGTACCAGAAGAAATGTTTAACAAATATACTGATAAAAATAATGTTAGCACTTATTGGAATGCAACTTTAAAAAAAGAATTTGTTGATGAAAAGGGACTAATGCAAGCTATTATCATGGTTAATGAAAAGTTAAATACTTCAGAAATACGTTATGAAAGTTATCTTCAGAATATAGGAAGAGAGCTATTTTATACTGTATCAGCAAGCTATACTACTATTTATTTAGCAGTTATTTTTCTAATAATAGCAAATACAGTTATGGGAGTGCAATTTTTAATGCATCAACAAAAAACGAGAAAGAGATACGTATCATTAACTTACCTTGGAGCAAACTATGAAATGTTATGTAAATCTTCAAGAAATCAAATTACTTGGTATTTTTCATTACCAATAATAGTTTCAACTATAAGTAGTATATTTGCAGTAAGATCATTATTTACAGGTATTATGACAACAGCAATGAAAGAGCAGGTTGGTAAACTGATGGTTACTTCAATTCCTGTTATTGCTGTAATATGTGTGATAGAATTACTTTATATGCACTTAGTAAAGAAAAGTAGTGATAAGAATATTTTAAAGCTTATGGACATAAAAAGAGAAGATAATTAGGGAGGATAATGGTGAAGAAGATTGTAATTGTAGAAGATGAGCTTTTTATGAGAGAAGAGCTCCAGTTAATTTTAGAGAAGGAAGGGTATGATACTTTTTGTATAACTAAATTTTCTAATGTGGTAGATGAAATTATAGCTGCTTCACCAGACCTTGTATTATTAGATTTAAATCTACCAGGAATATCTGGATTTGAAATATGCAAGGGACTTAGACATAAAAGTAATGTTCCAATACTTGTTTTGACAGGTCGGGATCAAATGAAGGACGAGTTACATGCACTAGATATTGGTGCAGATGAATATATAAATAAGCCCTGTCATAAGGAGCGTTTATTAGCAAGAATAACTAACTTATTGCGTCGTTTAGATGATAGAAAGCATTTTGCAGAAATAAAGGATATTAGCTTAGATTTACAAACCTATACTATAAATGTGAAAGGGAAAGCTATTATTTTGCCTGACAATCAAGGAAAGATAATGGAATTATTACTTGAGAATTATCAAAAGCTTGTTACTAAGGAAATGTTACTAAATAAGCTTTGGGGCACAACAGAATTTATTGATGAAAATGCTCTTCATGTAAATATGACCAGGCTAAAGAAGTCCTTACATACTTTAGATAATGACTATAAGATAAGCACCATTAGGGGCAAGGGTTATTCATTAGAGCCTATGGGAGACAATAATAATGATTAAAAGGTTAAGAGGAATATTCTTGAAAAATAGACTTTGGATTATTGTTATACTACTATTGAATGTTGTATTTGGTGGATTACTATGGTTAAGTAATGAGAAGGCTTTTGTTTATATATTCCCTACTATGATAATTGGTTCTTTAATTTTATATTTTGTTACAGCGTTTATTCTTTATAAAAATGATTTAAAAAGAGAAGAGGCACTTAGTAATTTTTTAAATGATCCTACTATAGATAGAGAAAATGAAATCATAAACTTGTTTCATTATAAAGAAGCTAATGTACTTAAAAATATAGGTGAAATTTTAAGAGAAAATCAGAACACTATAAATAATCATAAGCAAGAAGTTGAAGAATATGAGGAGTATGTAGAGGCTTGGGCACATGAGATAAAAACTCCATTAGGATTAATGACCTTTGTACTAGATAATAGAAAAGATGAAGTATCAGAAATTGTTTATAAAAGACTGCAATATGTAAGAACAAAAATGCAAGAGGATATAGAAAGAATGCTGTACTATGCAAGATTAAAATCTACTTGTAATGATTACTTTTTTAAAGATCTCCCATTAAAAGAGAGTTGTGCAGAAATAATTGAAGAATATAAAGTAATATTGCAGGAAAAAGGTATAGCTGTAATATTGGATGTTGATGAGTGTAAAGTTGTATCTGACAAAAGAGGAATGCAATTTATAATAAGGCAAATAATCAGTAACGCAGTAAAATACAAGAATATGGAAGTGAGTGACCCAGAGATAGTTATTACTTCAGATGAAAATGAGCAAAATGTAAGGCTTAATATAAAAGATAATGGAATTGGTGTTAAGGCTTATGATTTGCCATTTATATTCGAAAAAGGCTTTACTGGTGAGGTTGGAGAACAAAGAAAAAATTCTACAGGAATGGGATTATATTTAGCAAAACAAATATCAGAAAGATTAGAAATAAAGTTAGAAGTAAATAGCAAATGTGAAGATGGATTTGGAATTACATTGATCTTTCCTAAGGTTGCTATTTAATAATTATACCCAAGGAGTCGCTTATTCTTATTTTAGAATGGGCGACTTTTTCTTTGTATAATTTGTTTACTGGATAGCTAAATAAAGTGAAATGTTTGATGTCATTAATGATTTACATATATGTCTATAAGAATAAAAAACAATTTTATATTATAGATAATGTACTTCTTATAGATAATGTGTTTCCAGAATATATAGAAATGTTTATAATGGAATGGTATAATGAAAGGTAATAAATGTTATTTGAGAGGGATGTAGTACTGCTATGTGATGTTATGTAGAACATCTAGAAAAATTTAACTAATTTTATATGAGAAGTTTATGGGGGGAGGCTACTTATGATTGATATAAAAGATATAAACTATAAACCAGAAATTGAGAATACTGATTTTGTAAACTTAACAAAAGAAAACATTGCCAATGAGCATTTATGTTGCATTATCTGCAGTAGAAAGTCACATCCAGGTATTGAGGCAAAGAGACAATGGCTATCTGAACGACTAAATGAAGGACATGTATTTAGAAAACTAAATGCAAAGGCCACGGTTTTTATTGAATATGCTCCTCTTGAAACTGCATGGGTTCCTATTAATGGTGATAACTATTATTATATTTATTGCTTATGGGTTTCTGGTGATTACAAAGGAAAAGGGTATGGGAAATTGCTGATGGAGTATTGTTTAGCTGATGCTAAAGAAAAGGGGAAATCCGGCATTTGTATGCTTGGAGCAAAAAAACAAAAATCATGGCTTACTGACCAATCATTTGCAAAAGAGTTTGGCTTTGAGGTTGTTGATACTACAGATAATGGCTACGAATTACTTGCCCTTTCTTTTGATGGAACAACACCAAAGTTCACACAAAATGCTAAAAAAGAAGAAATTGAAAGCAAGGAGCTAACAATTTATTATGATGTGCAATGTCCATATAGCTATCAAAGCATTGAGATGATAAAACAGTATTCTGGAATAAATGACATTCCAGTATCTTTCCTTCAAGTGGATACGCTACAAAAAGCAAAAGAGCTACCGTGTGTTTTCAATAACTGGGGGGTATTTTATAAAGGAAAATTTGAGACAGTAAATTTGTTAGATATAAACTACCTAAAAAGAATTCTTAGGAAATAAAAATATATAAATTAGAATTTGAAAAGAGGGAGAAACAATGAATAAAATTACATGTATATGCTTAGGGGTAAGCATAACTAATACAGAGTATAAATAAAATGATAATTTAAAGTACTGTATTATATAGTATAAGTAAAAAAATAAGTATAGTAAAATTAAGTTTTTCTTGACAGTGGTGTTACACCATCCTTTATATTGTTCTATAGGTTAAAAAATTGGAGGTAAATATGAATAAAGACAATAATTGAAATAAAAGGATGGAGCTAATGAAAAATGGCCCCGTAAAGAAAACACTACTTACTCTAGCAGTTCCTTCAATGATTGGCATGGTTGTATCTGCCCTTTACAATCTTGTAGATACTATGTTTGTTGGAATCATGATTATAGGCTTTGCATTTATGGATGAAATTATGAGAATCATGGGTGCCTCTTCCGAAGTACTGCCTTATGCTAAATCATATTCAAATTGGCTTTTGTTACGTGAAATAGTGTCTATGACTCCTTCATCAATGCCATCATACCACTTTGTAATAGCAAATAAGAAGCCTTCTCCTTCAAAGTGCTGCACTGTCTGCTTGGTAAAAACATAGATACTGGTATCAGTTTCTTTAATTCTATATAGTCCTTCCCATGTTCTTGGAAATTTCATTTGAATCCCTAGTTTTTTATTTTGATACAATATATTTACATTTTTCTTTAAATCATCTGTTGCATCTTTAATACTATAGTCAGCGTATTCATTTGGAATTTTATCTAGATATTCCTTGGCCTTATCTAAGTTATTATTTTTATATTCTTCTGTAGCATTTATAAACTCAATTATGATTTCATTTAAAATCTTTGCCTGTGAGTTGTCAGGATCTTTTTCTAAAACAGCTTCAAACTCGTCTTGAGCTTCTTCATATTGTCCATTGTTAAGACATGTTATCCCTGCCTCAATTTTATCTTTTAATCCAGTGATACATCCAGCAAAGGTTACAATAGTTGATGCTATTATCATAGGTGCTATTAAATTTTTTATTAACTGAACTGAATTCTATCTACTGAGATAGTAAGAAGTTCAGTTTTTTTATTTAATTAACGAGGTTTTTACCTAATTAATAGCAATAATTAGTCTTTTTTGATAAAATACATATGGTATAATCAAAAAGTAATAGATATACTTAACAATAGGATAAAAAAGTGAAAACAAGGAGGACTACCATGGGGGAACAAAAGAATAATGGATTTAACAGAATTGTTACAGCGGTCATAATCATATTGGTGATTATGTGTGGAATTACAGTTCTTAAACAAGGAGAGGTGTCAAAGCAGCAAGGTGTAACAGAAGATAACGTGATTTCAAAAAATGATTCTGCAATATCAGCTGACAATGAGGAACCTCAAGGAGAAAATGAAAGTGCAGTAAATGGAGAGAATAAAGATCATGGAAATGATGGGGACAAGCAAAACAATGATAATAAAGGTTCGGAATCAGAGGACAATCTTAAAGATGAAGACGATAAAATAGCTAATTCAGGGAAGGTAGAAGCCGATGATGAAAAGGTAGATTCAGACAAAGGTGACCTTGGTGATGGGGAACAGGATCAAGATACCGAAAAATCTGAAGTGGAGAAAGCTATTGAAGCAATAAAGGGTGGCAATCTGGATATAGGGGATTTTCAAGAAAATGTTGTAATTCTTGTGAAAAATGACTATACGGAAGATGAGATTAAGGACATTATTGGAATGGAAGATTCGGATAATGATGGGCTAGGTGATTATTTTGAAAAATTATATAACACAGATATAAATAATGAGGACTCAGATGGTGATGGTCTTAAGGATGGAGAGGAAGTATTTCTTACAGTAACTGATCCAAGTTTAAAGGATACTGATGGTAATGGCATTGATGATGGGGACGAGGACTCAGATGAAGACGGCCTTACTGACAAAGAGGAAATGTATTATGGTACAAATCCAATTTTAAAAGATAGTGAGGGAGATGGCCTTACAGATTTTGAAGAAGTAAAGATATATGGAATTGATCCTCTTAAAGATGACACTGATGATGATGGTGTGGATGATTATAGTGAAATTTTTATTACAAAGACAAATCCAAAACAAAATGATAGTGAAAACAAAGTTAATGTAGAGGTTTCAGCTAAGAATAATTATATGAAGCTGAATATTCAAGCTAAGGGAAGTGCAAAGTCTATATATGATTTATCTGCACTTCAGGTACCAGAATCTTCTATATTATCATCTGACAGGATAGATGGTATGTATGGAACTGCATATGATTTTTCATCTTCAGGAATCTTTGAGGAATGTAATGTAACTATTGATATAATTCATGTAAACAGTAATGCAGAATATGGATTATATTACTTCAATGAGAATGATGTAAGGTTTGAATATGTAAAAAACCAAAGCTATGTAGATGGAAAAATAACTGCAGAACTTGAGCATTTTTCAAAGTATGTGGTACTAGATAGAAAAAGATATGTGGAAGCATCTAAAAATGTAAGGAATATAGTATCAGCTGCTTATGGTAAAAGCTTTTATAAAGATAGTGATGGTGATGGCTTTGTTGATGCCATAGACCATACACCAGCAAGTGCTGACTGTTTTGCAACCTATGAAAAGTATCTAAAATATTTTTATGGAAACAGTGAGATTCTTTCTGTATTCGTACAGCAACCTAAGCCTGGAACAGGCGCTTTAATTACAAAGGATGAGAATGGAGAATTAGAAGTTGGACATACCTTCATGTCCTATGCGCAAAATGGAGATATGGATTATAGCGGATTTTATCCTGCTATTCCAGTAAACATATTTAAATTTGGGTCTTTAGGTAAGTTGAGTACTGCTGATGGAGTGTATTTGATAGATGAAGAAAAAGGTCAGAAAGAGCTAGTGAAATATGGTGAAAACTTTAATGGAAGTTTAGTTACAGAAGAAGCCAATTATGATAAGTATCATAGCTGGAATATAGCACTTCCAATCATTCCAGACAAAAGTCTTACTAATACATATGAGGATTATTACAGAGGGTATTTCAAAAATTATCATCTAAGTAAAAATAACTGTACAACCTTTGTGCTTGAATTCCTTAAGGATTGCAACATAAAGAAATACATATTCCCTAGTAAATATGCTTTTAGCTTGTTTAATAAAGGCGGCAGCCCTGCATATGTAGGCCAATGTTTAGATAAGTTTTATCCTTCACAAAGTGTGAGAACTAAAGACATAAGGCTTTCTTTCACTGGCATAAACAAAGCTTATTATTCAAAAATGTCTGAGAAGCTAGCTTTTGATACACAGAAACCTTCTGATGATGACTATATTCCAGTTACAGAAAAACTAACTGAATTTAACGGTCATTATTATGGTGTAATCAAGCTGACAGAGAACGATGATGCTTATGACACAGAGTGGGATCAGGCTAAGGCTGCAGCAAAAGAGCTTGGAGGATACCTTGCTGTTATAACATCTAAGGAAGAAGATGATTTCTGTTACAACCTTACAAAAGATGTATACGGCATACTTAGCTGCTATTTTGGTCTAAGTGATGCTAACACTGAAGGCGTCTGGGAATGGGTAAACGGAGAAGTCTTTGAGTACCAGAACTGGCAAGAAGGAGAACCCAATAATCAAGGTGGACGAGAAAACTATGGAATGTATTATCACAGATTTGGAAGCTCTAAGTGGAATGACGGAAATGGCAATGACGGGGTAGGTATGTATCTGGTGGAATTTGATAAGAAACCAGAAAATTTAAATTGAGGAAAAATAATACTAAAATATCATGTGAAATTTTATTAATATTAGTGAGAATAAATAAAGGATGGTGGTTATCATTAAAAATATAAATCAAGTTAAATTAATTATAAAAGATGATGCAACAATTCAGGAAAAAAACTTGCGGTTGAATTAGCGGGGCTTATAGGATTTCATTCTATAGCTGTAGAGTTTCCTGTGACAGCTCATTGTAAATTTCAGGATGAAAAAGATGTAATATACTTTGTTTTAGGAAAATGTGAAGGAAACAAAAATCTAATTATAGAGGATAAGGATTTTAGTGTTTCTTATGAAGGTAACACTTATTGGACAAGTTTAAAAAACAATAATGGTATAGATAAGGTATTTAAATCTATAAGCCTTAATTTTAATGACTTCACAAAGGATTTTACAAAAAACAAGAGAAACAAAGATTGAAGATTTTGTTTCCTCGACAAAATCATCTCTGCCGATGAACCCTCTTTATAATAATGGTAGCTTCAAATTATCCTGTAATTTCAGATGGTCTAGACGTTGATAGAAATATCATCAGATTTACAGCTCAAGGCACAAGTTCCCTTAATATTAATAGCAATGAGAATGTAAATATCAAATAGCAATACTACTTGCTATTTTTTCCAGATGCCCAAAAGAATTATGAAAAATTAAAGGCAGCTTATCCAGAAGTAGAGTTAAAAAAACATATAGATTTTGAAAGTGTTTATGAAAAGGAATTTGATATTCCATGGGAAGTTGACAAGCTATAAAACAGATGGAGATCCTGAAAAGTGGTTTGATTTGCTCAGATACTTACAAAGCAGCATATGTAGAAAGACCTTATTTGGATATCTTCCCTAGTATGGGTTGGCACTAGACAGGATTTATTTTCTCCATTAAATGCACTTCATGAAGATATGTATTTTGCTGGACTTGATTTTTTCAAAACATACGGTATAACTACAACAGGTGCAAATTTGGAGGCTCCTGGACTTATGCTTCCAATAATAGAACAAAAAGAAGAAAAACCTTATTTTAAGTTTACACATTATAAATCTCATTCAAATGAACCATTTATAGATTTTCATGGTAATGTACTAGAAAGATTCGTGAAAAAATCTGATGTAAATATTTATATAGATGAGCTTTATGATATAGATGATAGAGTGGGGATGTCTTTCACTATTAACTGTGAAAAAGATATAAATAATTTGGCAAAGGCTATGAAGAGTATATAGAGATAATAGAGCAGTTAAAACATGTAAAAGGCATTAGTATATTTAAAGCTGGACAGACCTATCAAGGAAGGGAAATATATACGATAAGAATTTTACCAGACTTTAAAGGTTATGTTTCAAAGAATAAACTTATAAATTTAAATCCAACTGAGATTATTAATTCTCGTCACCATGCAAATGAAGTTTCTGCAACTAATGCAGCATTTATGATTTTAAAAGAAGTCTTAACAATTGTAATGATAGATGGAGAATTTATAAAAACCAGCAATTAAAATGTTATATAAAAATATATTTTTATAATAGAGCTTCACAAGCACTACAAAGATTTAAAATATTAATAAATATAAAATGGGAGATAGCAAGCTTGCTATCTCCTCTTTTAGTTGTAGAGCCATTTTAAAATTCTAAGGGTATTTCTTAGTTTTTATTAAATAATAAGGATTATCCGTTGCGTAAAGTGTAGTTGTTATAGTATGATTTATATATAGATAAGAAAAATTAAATTTAGATACAATGATAAATCATAAATATGGAGGAAAAATAATGCTAAATATAGGATGTCACTTGTCAACCACAAAAGGATTTAAGAATATGGGAAAAGAAGCTCTTGAAATAAAGGCTAATACATTTCAATTTTTCACCCGTAATCCAAGAGGCGGAAAGGCTAAAGATATAGATGAAGCTGATATAGAATGTCTTAAGGAAATTATGAAGGAAAATAATTTTGTGAAGGTTTTAGCTCATGCTCCCTACACTTTGAATGCTTGCTCATCAGATGAAAGAACTAGAGAATTTGCTATAGAGACCATGGCTGATGACCTTGCTAGAATGGAGTATCTACCAAATAATCTTTATAATTTTCATCCAGGAAGCCACGTTAAGCAGGGAGTAGAAGTAGGAATAAACTACATTGTAGATATGTTAAATACAGTTTTAAAACCAGAACAGACAACAAAGGTTCTTTTAGAAACCATGGCAGGAAAGGGTTCAGAAGTTGGAAGAAATTTTGAAGAAATTGCTGAAATCATCAATAGAGTTGAGCTTAAGGAGCACATGGGAGTATGTCTTGATACATGCCATGTTTATGACGCAGGATATGATATAGTCAATGATTTAGATGGAGTTTTAGAAGAGTTTGATAGGATTATAGGTTTACATAGACTTCATGCCATCCACTTAAATGATAGCAAAAATCCATTTGAAAGCCATAAGGATAGACATGAAAAGATAGGAGAAGGATCCCTAGGTCTTGAAGCCATAACAAGGATTATAAATCATCCTAAGCTAAGACATCTTCCTTTCTTTTTAGAGACACCAAATGAACTTGAGGGTTATGGAAAAGAGATAGAAATATTGAGAAATGCCTATAATGACTAACACAATTTGATATTTATAAGGATACCTTTTAATGCATCACGTAGATGAAGGTATTCTTTTTTATTTTAAATCTAACAGTAAAGGATTTTGGACGTTATAAAGTAGAATAGTGTCTTCACTGATATATGATAAATGAATTCGGATTATTTAAAATGCACAGATGTTTTGGCATAGCATACAAAATGCAATAATTACCAAATGAAACGTTACAGAAAAACGTAAGATATGGTAAAATAATAAAAAAGATAAACTAAAAGAGGGGATTGCAGTGGAGGAAGAGAAAAAAGATTTTTTAGAATGTGAACGGATGTGGGTTTGTGCTGTACTTATTTGTGCTGGTGGATATTTAGGGGCCTTTACCTACTCTATTAGAGGAGGAGTTTTTTGTAATGCTCAAAGTGCAAATTTTGTTCTGTTTTCAATGGCAGTTGGAAATCTAAATTTTAAAAAAGCTTTATATTATTTTATTCCTATGAGTGCATATCTTCTAGGAGCTATTATATCAGAAATTTGTGCAACAACTAATAGAAAGCACAAAGTATTTAGATGGGAAACTATTTGTGTGGGACTTGAGATGATTGTAATTATTATACTTGGCTTCTTACCTGAAACTGTACCCTACCAAATATCTCAAGTAACAATAAATTTTATATGTTCTATGCAGTATAATACATTTAGGCAAGCTCAAAATATACCTATGGCTACTGTATTTTGTACAAATCATTTGAGGCAAACAGGAATTCATATTGTAAAATGGATGAAGCGTAAAGAAGATTCTGCATCTATGAGAAGAGCGTTAAGTCATGTTGGTATGCTTTTTATGTTTGTTGTAGGAGGAATCATATCAACAGTTTTGTGCAAATATTTCCTTGGAAAAGCTATTTGGGGAGCAGCAATTTTAATGCTTGTAGTATTTGTAGATTTAATGAAAGCAGATCTAAAAAAAGAAAAGCTGATTTTAGATGAGGTTTTAGAAGAACATTAAAATTAAGAATTACATATCTTAAGCTGTTATGTAGTTGCTTATAGTTTAGATAAACATTAGAAGTTGGAAATTCAGGAGGAGAAAATGAATATTAGAAATGCAGTAATTGAAGATATTGATAGATTAATGGATATATATGCTCATGGAAAGGAGATTCAGTGCAAAACTGGCAATCCTACTCAATGGCTTGATGGATATCCAAAGAAAGAACTTATAGAAAAAGATATTTTAAATGGTATATGTTATGTAGTAGAAGAAGACAACAACATAATTGGGGTTTTTGCATTTATAGAAGGTGATGACCCAACCTATAAAGTGATTACTGATGGTAAGTGGCTAAATGACAGACCTTATGGAACAATTCATAGGATTGCAAGTAGTGGTGAGAAAAAGGGAGTTTTTGATGAGTGCGTTAAGTGGTGCTTTGAGAAATGCGGGAATCTTAGAATAGATACCCATGAAAATAACAAGATAATGCAGAAACTTATAATTAGAAATGGTTTTGAATACTGCGGACAGATTAGGGTAGAAGATGGAAGTCCTAGAATGGCTTATGAAAAAATAAAATGATTTAAGCTATATAAAGTATACTATATATTAAGAATTTTTGTTATTTTATTTCGAATTAACAAATTGAAAAAGCTTGGTCACTGGTTCTGTTAAGTAGTTATGAAAAACTAGCTTAATATTTTATAGAATTGCACGTTCTTTGAGAATTTAATAAGTTTGGATGATTTTCTGTATGGCAAACAAGCCTAGCAGGAAATAAGATTTTGTAGGCTTATCAAAGATATTAAGTTTAAAAATTAAGCAGAAATAAACCAAGAGGCTTT
>JALEZF010000088.1 GCA_022773025.1 Clostridium sp.
TCCTCCTATTATGATTAATCGCTCTTTGACTTTTTCCATTTAATAACCACCTTTTACACTTGTATACTATATTTTTAACCAATAAAACTCTAAATATACACTTAATATGTAATCCGTTTTATTTCATAAAAAAATTGCTACGCCTATTATGGCATAGCAATTTTTTATATTTTTTTATTAAATTCTCGCTCTTCCAGGGATTAAAATCTTATCTCCAACTTTGATAACATTAGGGTCCTTTATATCATTAACTTTTACAAGATCTTCGATTGTAGTATAGTATCTCTTTGCTATAGTCCAAAGAGTATCCCCTTTTTGAACCACATAAATTGTTATACTAGCCTTTTTACTTGGAGGATTTTCTTCTGATTTATTTAAAGCTGTCATAAAATCCTTTGACTGATTATAACTAACCTTAGCCCATATATGAACCACTGCTTTTACTGCTATTGTATCAGCTTCTATTGAAGCATCTATACTCTCTAAATTAGCCTTTACCTGACCAGCCATATCTATCTTTGTTCCAGCTATATCTATAGTTGCTGTAAATGGAAGTTCATCCCCTACTGTATATACAGGTTTTTCTTCGTCCTTAGTCCTATAGATAACATTAACTTTAACTATTCCTTCTACAACAACCTTGTCCTCAACAAGTTTTTTATCAGTTACAACAACGTCGCCTTTACTCATAATGCATTGTGTAGCCATAGGATTATCTGATGGAATTTGAATATTATCCTTAACTATTATATCCATCTCGTTCATTCCATGAAGCACATTGAGGTCATAAGTTTCTTTATTTATTTCAATTACATTTGTAGGACTATATGCGTCCTCTATAACATCATACTGTTCTTTGTTCATCAGCTTAACATCAACATCAGCTTTAACTTCTATTTCTAATATTCTATTTTCTCCAAGGTCATCTTGCTTTATAGAAATATCTACATCCTTTATATCACAGTTAGTCATGCTCTTCATATTTATTCCTATATCTTCTCTAACAACTTCTTTTGACATGTAGATATCTTCTTCTGCTAACACTATATCTTTGCTGTCCATACCTCTATATAGCATTTGTACTTTTGCAAAAGCTGAAATATTTGCCTTTCCTTCATTTAGTACAACTTCACATTTATGAAGATATACGTTAGTCTTTAGGGACTTTCCTACTTGTGGTTTATCCATTGATATTTTCACTGTAGCTTTTCCTTCTAGTTCTTCTTCTATGATTCCAACCATCTTATCTACTGTAGTTGGTTTCTTAAGCATTTGTATATTGTTAGATGCATCTATATCTCTTATTATGTCTACATTATAATTCTTATAAACTTCTCCTGAAACATTTAAGATGCCCTCTATCTCTATTTTCCTCTCATTTATTATATTGCAATCTATATGTTCTATTTCACAGTTAACAGCACCAGTTAGTCTTCCATCTGTCCCTTCTATATCGATATAATTAGAAAACTTGTCGCTATAATTTAGACTGTGAACTCCCATACCTTCATCTTCTTTAGCTAAATAGAGAATATTGTATTCTAATGATCCCTCAACATATATTCTATCCTGTAAAAGTTCCTTCTCAGTAATAACTGGTTTCACGTCAAGTATTAAAACTTCCTCTATATCAGGATGAGTGTCCGGAATCAAATATTCTCCTCTAACTACTGTATCACAAGAGCCTTCCCCAAGCATTTGTTCATATTCTATGTTTTCTTTTAAAACTTCTATCTCTGCCATAATATCCCTCCCATAAAATACCTATTTAATATATATATAACTTTCAGTTTATTTATGACACTTTATCTAAAAATAAAAAATAAAAAATTTTATGTTGTTTCCCTATTTTTTTATAATAATATATAAATTATCAATTATTTTGTTGACAATTGGCAAATTATAGATTATTATAAATCATGGTTATTACATATATAACCTCTCATAAATTCGCAGTACCCTTTTACACCATAGTTGGAAGATGGATTTTTACCATCTTTCCTTTTTTATTTTTCCACAAACTAATCTCTTAATGGAAGTTTAATTTACATAGAAAAAAGGAATCAGTTTCTTAGTGAGGTGACCCCAAAAAGTTAGACTTTTTGGGGTCGGTTCAGTTCATAGCCGATTCCTTTTTATATTCTTTATATTATTTTATTTTAAAAACTCTTTTATTTTCTCTATAATTATGTTGTTTTGTTCCATATTGCCAGTAGATATTCTAACAAAACCATCCATACCTATATGTTTTCCATCTTTTATTATTATATTTTTTTCTTTAAGTTCTTCAACTAACTTAGTTGCTCTATGCCCTAAGTTAATCATTATAAAAGAAGCATAAGACTTTATATACTCTAGTCCAAGATCTTCTAAAGCTTCTTCATAAAGCTTTAAAGCTTTAGTATTTATATCCCTGACCTTTGAAACATAATCTTTCTCTTCTATTGCCTTAGCTGCTAAGACTTGACCATAGGAATTTAAATCAAAGGGTCCAATGACAAATTTGAATTCATCAATGATTTCAGTTCTAGCTATGCCGTATCCTACTCTTGCTCCGGCAAGTCCATAAGCTTTTGAAAAAGTTCTGAGTATTATTACATTAGAAAATTCCTTATAAATCTCTATGGTATTTAAAGGATTCTCATGAACATACTCTATGTATGCTTCATCTAAAACCACCTTCACATAGGGTGGAACCTTTCTTAAAAACTCTATTATTTCATGATCTTCTAAAAATGTTCCTGTAGGATTATGAGGATTTGAAATCCATATGAGTCGAGTATTTTCATTTACTGCTTTCAAGGTTTCGTCCAAATCAATCCCATAATTTTTTAAAGGGATTTTAATATAATTACACTCTTTAATTTTTGCTGCTATTTCATAAGTAGGAAATGCTACTTCTGGCATTATAACTTCACTATTTCCTCTTACTAGTCCAAATGTCAATGCCTTTATTAAGTAGTCAGATCCGTGAGATACAAATACTTCTTCTTTAGTTACCCCAAAAAAACTTGCTATCTTTTCTCTAACTTCACCATTAGTGACTTCAGGATAGTTTTTAGGATTTACCATTCTTATACATTCATTTACATTAAAGAAATGCTCCAACTGATTTTCATTCGAATCCAACTTTATTAAATCCCTATTCATTTGGCTCACCTATACTAATTTATTCTTACATTCATTTGTAGTTTCATAATCATATAAGTTTTGTAATGAATACTCAACCATATTTGCTACAGCTTCATCTGTGTAGAATCCATAATGTGGCGTAACTATTACATTAGGGAAGGACTTTAATGTTAATAGAGTCTCATCTGTTAGTACTCCATTTTGATGATTATGATGGAATATTCCATACTCATTCTCGTAAACATCTGTTGCAACTCCACCAATTTTCTTGCTCTTGATTCCATCTATTATGGCTCTAGCATCCATAAGCTGTCCTCTTGAAGTGTTTATTAAAATCACTCCATCTTTCATCTTAGCTATGTTTTCTTCATTTATGATGTGATAATTGTCATCTGTTAATGGACAGTGCAGTGATATGATGTCTGCTTCAGCAAAAACTTCATCTAAAGTCTTGTATTCTAAATACTTTTCTGCATTTTCATTAGGATATAAATCATATCCTATCATCTTACATCCGAATCCACTAAAAGCCTTGATAGCTGTCTGTCCTATTCTTCCTGTTCCTATGAAGCCAACAGTCTTATTTCTTAATTCAAAACCTATAAGTCCTGGTAAAGAAAAGTCTTGAGCATCTACTCTCTTAAAAGCTTGCTTAAAATTTCTGGCTAAGCATAGAGTAACTCCTACAGCGAATTCTCCAACTGCATTTGGTGAATAAGCTGGAACATTAGAAACCTTTATACCAAATTCCTTAGCTGAATCTAAATCTATGTTATTAAATCCTGCAGAACGAGTTGCTAAATACTTTATTCCAAGCTTAGAAATTATCTCTATAGCCTCTCTATTTGCAGTACAATTTCCTAATATACAAACTGCATCAAAACCTTCTGCTAGAACTGCAGTTGATGGTGAAAATGACTCCTTTATTATTTTAACCTCATGATTGTACTTAGTTGAAAACTTTTCGAAACTACTCATTTCATCTGGTCTTACACAATATGCTAATATTCTCATTACATTTCACTCCTCTTATAATAAGTTTTAATTCTATGGATATAAGTAGGAACAAAATGTTCCTACTTATTATAAAAATATTATTCAAATTTTAGCTTATAATCATCCTCTGAAACTAATTTTACCACCTTTGTGAATATATAGTTAAACACAACAGATAACACTACTGGTATAACTACGAAAACTGCAGTTATCATTATTATATTTTTAGCATTATATCCACCCATTAAGTTTATAGCATTTATAGGTCCTATTAATCCTGATATACCAAAACCTGCACTCATAGGGGTTCCTTGTATGTTTAACATACCAGCTAGTCCACCTAATACAGCAGCATTACATAAGATTGGAAGTAACATTATAGGCTTTTTAACAAAATTCGCCATCTGCATCTTTGGTGATCCTAAAAAGTGTGCTACTGAAGTTCCGAAAGAGTTAACCTTCCATCCACAAACTGCTAGTCCAAATCCTGCTGCAACAACTCCTAAGTTAGCTGCTCCAGATCCACTTCCTGCAAGGGTTATTGCAGTTGCAACAGCAACTGTAGATAATGGTGATACTATTAATAATGCAAAACATATAGCTATTAATATTCCCATTAACACTGGTTGAAGGGTTGTGAAGTTATTTACTACACTTCCAACCATAGTTGTTATTTGCTTAACATATGGTAGTGTGAATATTCCTATTGATCCTGCCACTATAACTGATACAGCTGGTACTAATAGTATTGTATATGCCTTAAGTTTATTACCTAAAAGTAAAACTAAAGCTACTGCTACTGAAGCTGTTATAGCAACATTTATTACGTCTCCAGTTCCAGCAAATACAAATGCTCCTTTGTCAGCAATAGTTGCTATTCCTGAACCTACTACCGAAGCCATTCCTACAGAAACAGTTTGTATCGGTGTCAAATTGAATTGCATTGCAATGCATACGCCTATTACCATTGGACTTAATCTCATTGCAAGTAAAGTTATATCTAATATTGCTTGTGCTTGTGGAAAATGAGGAATTATCGCCTTTAATAACTCTCCAAATAAAGCATTGGGAATAAGTGCTACAACAATACCTACACTTAAGCCAGCTAGTAATTTGTTCATAAATTCTTTAGCTGTCATCTTATTATTTTCCATATTTTTTCTCCTTCATGTCTATATATTGAATAATTTCACACTTAATATATAATATAGTTATATTTTTGTCAATGTCCTTACTAATTTTTTATCTCATTTAGTCGTTTATTGTAGTATTTTCTTTTAAAATTCATTTTCCCTGACTCTTTATATCACATATAAAAATAGCCCTGCAAGATAAGTTTCGTCTATCTTACAGGGCTATCCTTGATTATTTTTATATTTTGCAGTGATACAAAAATAAAAAAGCCCTAAGGCCTTCTTATTAAGTTTAATTTAATTTTATTCTAATATCCTGCAAATACTATCTGAACTGTCTTAGTCAGTACATCAGAATAACTATATGTCACTTTCCTTTGGGTGTCACTGTCTAGTCTAATAACGAATATACTTGGATAAGTACTCTCAAGCACTCCGCTATTAACGAGTATCTTCCTTCTTCCACCATTGGCTTTTAGTGTAACTCTTTCACCTACATGGTTTTCTATGTCTCTCTTAATGGAAGCAAGAGTTTTAAATTTTTCCATATAAACACCCTCTTTCCTCTTTTATATTATACCACCATTATCATTTCATGTCAATAAACTTATTATTTTACCACTGATAATTGCACTTTGTCAATGTTAAAAAACTGTTAACAAAAGTTTTTTACTATTCCTTTGTATTATTAACATCTTTCTTAAATTATATGTATATTTACAATATTTCTTTGTAAATAAATCTAATCTTTTCTATTTAGAATTAATATTATCCTTCATTAGTAAATCCAATAAAAAATCCCCTAAATCATATTTTAGGGGATTTTTTTATACATATGGTGATTTAGGATATCCTTCTCTATATTTTCCTCTGGTCTGAAGACCTCCTACACCTTTTATTCCTGTTATGGTATTCTCTAATATCTCATGTATAGTCAGTACTTTTTCTATATTAGTGTATGCTATTTTCTCGCATATAAATACAGGATCTAGGCAATGTATGAGAACTCTATTAGGACTAGATGCAAAATTAGCACCTGCATCTAAAATCTTCTCGTAACAAGACTGACAAGCCCCTGCAAAAATCACAAGTTCATCATAACTGGAATTATAATTTCTTAATTCTGTTACTGATTCAATAAAAAATTTTGAGTTTCTATAGTTGTTTACATCCATATAATCTTTAATATCCCTTGCCATACCATCATGGCCAGTCAATACAACTATATCAGGCTTTACTTCCCTCACTAAATCCAACACTCTAGCTGGCTGCTCTCTTTCCTTTATGGCATATCCAACAGCATTTAAAGAAAGCTGTTTATATACCTTTAGACAATTGTCCAAATAAACAGGATCTCCATCTATATGGAGTATTTTGCCGGGTCTTCCAAAGACAAGATCATTTTTACCTCCCTCTGCTGAAGGCCTTTGTGGGCTCTTATGAGCCCTCTTCCTTTTTACAGGCTCTATATCCTCATCACCTCCTCTATAGGCTACAATCTTTCTTATAGTTTCATTTACAGCATTGTTAAACACTACGTCTTTCTCTCCACTATAATCAGGTTTTACTTCTTCCAAATCATTCATAGGTGAATCAGCAATTATCCTTAAATTTATTCCCTTCAATATAAAGATTTCTTGCCCGTTTTCATTTATTCGTTTATCAATTATCTTAAATGTTATATCTTTTTCATATGACTTTCTAACTACATAATCTCCTATGTCCATACCAAACCTCTTCTTCAAACTATTACTCTATATAATATGCAATAAGAATTTCTTTGACACCTACATCATATAAGTTCCTTTTTCATCACAGAAAAATAGTGTTTTACCATTTTAGATAAAACACTATTTTCACTTTCATTATAAAAACATCTGTCTTCCACAAAGCACTGCACTGTAATTATAATTTCTAAGAAGTTCCATTATCTCCTCATCTTCTCCATACTTTTCATACCAACGCACAAGAACTTCATAGGATATACCATAGTAAATTAAGGCGCCTACTACAATGGGCTTTGCTGGAACAGGATTTTTAATGATGATTCCAACACCTCCTGCTATAAGTCCATATAAAAGCATCCTCTCTTTCACACCTTCACTTTTAATTTTTTCTCCTATTTTAAAATCTTCAATAGCTCTCTTAATCCTCTTTGGAGTCGGAATCACTATAGTGGCTATCATACTTTACCTCTAATTAAAAATACTCTATGTATATTTATATTTTATTTTTCTCACATTTAGTATTAATTTTATTTAAGGGTGTTGATTTCTTCAACACCCTTAAATTACTCTGCCTGATTATATTCTTTTTTAAACTCTTCGATAAAATTCAAATAGCTGTTCTGCTCTGCAATAAGTTTTTCAAGCTTATTTATAAAAGTATTCTGTGCCCAGTTCACTTCATTATAATAATACCTATTCGCTAGTCTCCAATATCTCTGAGGGAATAGAAGGAAAGCAAAAATTAATCTATACTCCTCTTCTTCTAATGGACTAACCTCATTATAGGAATCTAAAATAGCCTTAGCATATTCTATATTCCATCCATTTCTCTTTAAGACCTTCACCATAAAATTGCTTATATCATAGCTTCTTACCTCTCTCTTACAATAGTCAAAATCTATGACATTATACTTTTCATTTTCATCAATTATTATGTTGTGATAAGTATAATCATGGTGGCAGAAAAGCTTATCTTCATTTGTTCTGTTGCATATATCATCATACTTAGAATTTATAATGACATTCTTCGCTCTGTTACCTAGATTTTTATAAAACTCCATAGATTTTATATATGCTAAATCATAGCTGCTCTTATTATTTTTCTTTCTAGCCATATCCCACATTTTATTTAAAGACTTTACTCTCTTCTCCATAAGGTGAGGCCATCTGTCTAGATCACTTTTTAGCTTGCTATTCTCAGGAGGTTCATATCCCTTGGAACTTTGGTGAAGATTGGCCAAGGTCTTTGCGGCATTCTTTATCTCTTCAAGATTGTAGAAATCACATTCTCTTCCTTGAATCCATTCTGATAAAGTATATAAATCTTCATTTACTAAAGCATAAGGTTCCCCCTCAGCATTTAAATAGTATCTATCAATACTTGAAAACCCATTATTTATCAAATGCTCTTTTGCACCATACACAAATAGAAGTTTTTGGGGTCCATAGTTTATCTTTTTTAAACACATCTCTCCCTTGTCAGTTTTCAAGTAGTATACTCCCTTATAGGGTTTTATACTTTCTATTTTTATGTTGAATTGTCTCTCTATTTCAAATTCTCTCATCATATTAATCACCCCCTTATAATTTATATGTAGCAATGGATGTATTTATTAACACTTATTAACAGAGTTTAATATAATAAATTATAGTATTTTGAAAGGATAAATTTGATGAACATTGGTATTGATGGCAGAGCTGCTTCTTTATATAGGGGAACAGGTATAGGCACTTATACCTACGAGCTTTTAAATGCTCTCAGCTCAATAGATAATTTTTATAGATATGTAATATTTATGAGGGATGAGGATAAATTAGACATCAATTTTAGAAATAATTTTTTTAATAGCTTTTATGGTTTTCCTATAGAAAAAAATTTTTGGGACACCATAAATCATTGTCCTTCAATTTCTAAAAATACATTGGATATATATCACAACCCTCAAAACGGTATAGGACTTCCAAGGGAAAAGGATTGTCCTTATGTCATAACCCTTCATGACATAATTCCGCTGAAGATGCCCGAAACTGTTAGTGATAAATATCTAAAGATATTCTCACAAAATATAGATTTCATTTTAAAAAATGCTGATGGAATAATCACAGTTTCTGATTTTTCAAAAGATGACATTGCAAACACCTTAAATTTTCCTAAGGATAAGATATTTGTAACTCATCTAGCAAGTCAAAAAATATATGCCCCCATTGATAAAGATGATGCAAAAAGATTCCTTCATAAAAAATATAAGATTGAAGGTAACTATATCCTTAACGTTGGAGGATTTAGTCCAAGAAAAAATATTCTAGGCCTATTAGATGCCTTTAGTAAAGTTTTAGAAGTGTATCATCATGATTTAACCTTAATAATCGTTGGTAATCACGGAAAATCTTATAGCTTATATAAAGAAAGAGCTGAAAAATTAAATATTTCTTCTAAAGTTTTATTCCCTGGCTTTATTCCCGTTGAGGATTTAAATTATTTCTATAACGGAGCCGAAGCTTTTGTTTATCCTTCTTTTTATGAAGGTTTTGGTCTTCCTCCTATAGAATCTATGTCCTGTGGAACTCCAGTTGTATGCTCAAATACCACTTCTCTTCCTGAAGTTGTACTAGATGCCTCTCTGCCTATAAATCCTTATGATATAGATGAGATATCTAACGCTATACTTCAAGTATTAAGCGACAAAATTCTTAGAGAAAAACTTATATTTAAGGGTATTGTCCGTAGCAATAAGCTCAATTGGCATACCACTGCAAGAAAAACCCTTCGAGCTTACAGCTCCATAATCCAAGACAAAAAAAGTGACTAATGGATATGAACAGACCCCCACAAGTTAGACCTAAAAGTCTAGCTTATGAGGGTCATATCAATCTTCTATTAGTCACTTTTTTATAGCTTGCAGCTTCTCAAACCTTCTAAGAGGCATTTCCTCTTCTCTTCAAGGTTTATATACTTTATAAGTTTATCTAAAACTACTTCTTCTTCCCACAAATTTCTCTTTTCATAGTAATTGCGGGCTATTTCAAAGAATTCCTTAGGGAATTTTAGAAAGCCATAAATTATCTGAATTTCGTTAGATTGTAATGGATTTATAGTGTTGTATACGGATAAAATCATTTCTATTTTTGCTATATCAAAAGTCTCATAACGTATCTCTTCATTGATTAAATTACATAAGTCTTTTATCCTTAAATCAATTGTGCTTAGATGAAAGTCCATTAGGTATGCGTGTAAACTGCTATCTAGTATTATATTTCCAGAATTAATATCTCCATGACATAAACTTATCTTGTCCTTCTCTCTGCATAAATCTTCATAGGAATAGTTTTTTAGTATAGCTAACGATTCCTTAATATGATTCATATAATAGTCCACATATTCTAAAAATATTTTGTCAACTTGATTTTTATAAATATAGATACTAGTCCATTCTTTATATCTCTTTAACTTATTCAAGGCTTCTTCTTCCTGCTCTATATCAAATGTCAAAGATGAATTTTCCTTTAAAAGTTCATAATGATCATTAGATATATAGTTCAAGATTCCGTTTGATGCCTTGTGCATATTAGCTATAGATTTTACTACAGCTTTTAGATGATCTATATTTTCCATGTCACATTGTATATTGTCTTCTAAATCAAAGATTATATATTCTTTTCCCTTCCATGTTTTATATAAAGATCCATCCTTAGTCTTTAAAAGTTTAATATAAAACACATAGTTTTTTTCTATATACTCTAAAGATTTTATTATAAATTCTAGTTTTTCTTTGGAATAATCCATCTGCTTTAATAGCATCTTGCCTTTCTGCGAAAAAATTAAGTATCCATTTTTTAGTGGAACAATGTCAGAAACCTTTAAGTCAAATTCTTCAAATAGCCTTACATCTAAGTCATAATCAACCAGAACTCCTTTATTGATATATCTTAATTCCACAGACTCACCTCTTTACATCATATTTCTGTCATCCTTAACAGCCTTTTGGATTCTTCTATAGTATTCATCTAATGTCCAAAGCTTTCTATTCTCCCTATATCTATTAAAATTTCTTATAAAATCATAAGGAAATTCCACCATTGTTTTTATAAAATTATAGCTGTCTTCATTTAGTTCCTCTAACTCTACACATTTTTTTATAAGTTCTTCTGTCAAGAGATCTCTTCTGTACTTTTTAAGTTTCAAGAGCATCTTAACATAATCTATCTCTATAAGGTCATAACTGCACCTATTAAGGGTTGATACCCTTATAGATGAATCTTCTTTTGTCACATTATAAGGAGCAAAATAACCTAAAATTACTTCTTTTCTATTCATGGATCTCCTTATAAGCTTCATGATATTGCTTCTATATATGTCCTTGAAAGCCGTTTCACTATTTTTTAGAATATCAAATCCATCTATCATGAGCATTTCATCTACTATATTCTTTTTCTCTTTTCCATTTAGCCT
The DNA here is from genome assembly GCA_022773025.1 of Clostridium sp. GTDB lineage: Bacteria > Bacillota > Clostridia > Clostridiales > Clostridiaceae > Clostridium_X. The sequence goes on from JALEZF010000088.1 coordinate 11,439, forward strand.
GATTAAACATCTCTGAGTCTTTCTTAGTGATGTCCTGCATTGCTCTACCTGACGACCTATGGTGCTTGGGATTACCCCTTCCATAAAATCTTCGTAGCCCATAGCTCTTTTATGAAACTCACTTAAATTTTCTATATATTCATTTAGTTTTTCTTCAGTTATATTTTCATTAATATTTATGCTACTATCAACAATTATATTCTTTTCATTGAGATATTCTCTAAATTTATCATATTTCTCTTCCACGGCTAACCTCCATAATTCAATACTTCCATTTCTCTAGCAAAGTCATATCTTGGTTCCATATCCTCTAGGATTTTCAAAAGTTTCTTTTCGAAAAAGTCCTCTTCCCACTTTTGATTTTCCCAATAATACTGTATTCCTATCTGCCATAATTCTTGTGGAAACATGATAAACCCTGCCATTATAGGTAGGTCTTCTTCTTGCACTTTATAATTTAGACTATAACTGTCCATTATAAATTTTGCCGTATCCATATCCCATTTTTCATTTTTCATAACTCTTATCATAAGACTGCATAAATCGTGGAGATGAGAGTCAAGTATGCAATAATCAAAATCAATTATGTGCATGTCATTATTATCAATAAGAATATTGTGATGAGCATAGTCATGATGGCAAAATCCCTTTAGCTTCATTTCTCTTTCCATGACTTCTTTGTAATTGCTCCTCTCCAATATGGCTATAGCATCTCTACCTATGGCTATGCCTTGCTCAATTGATTTATAGTAAACCTCATCAAAAAATGTTCTTTTTTCCTTGATTTCTATACGCCTTTTAAAATCATCTATCTCATCTAATCTCGTATTAAATGTCTCTATCCACTTAAGCCATCCCACTCTTGGTTTCATAGTTTCCTTGACATCAAAACCTCTGCTACACAAATGAAGTTCGCTTAGCTTTACAGCTGCTGCTTCTATTTCTATAGGATTTTCATAATTTGTTACTCTTGCATTTATCCATTTGTTAAGGTATCCAAAACCATTGTCTAAAACTACATAATCCTTCCCAGAAATTGTTTTTATAAAGGGAAGTATTCTATGAAATCCATTATTTTCAAGGTGTTTCATAGCACTTATTATAAAAAGGAAATGAGGAAATTCATATTTTATTTTCTTAAGAGAAAATATTCCCTCTGCACTTTGTATTTTGTATACATTTTTCATCTTCTCTATAGCATCAACCTTTATTCCATATTCTCTCTCAACTAACTCCTTTATTGCGTCCACGTAAAATCCTCCAAACATTCTTCTCTATTTCTTATTATATGTAAATATTCCACTCATTGTGATTAATATAATTTATCACCAATTCGCTACTACAGTAATATTAATAATATATATGGAGTACGTTCAGGAGTGATTTTATGAAAATTGCTATAGATGGCCGCGGTATAAATTGGTATAGAGGTACCGGTATTGGAACTTATACAGAAAATCTAGTGAGAGAACTCATAGGTATGGATAAGGAAAATGAATATTTTCTATTTTGGTCCGGAGAATATGATGAAAGCTTCCAAAAGGAAAACTGCCATCTCATAATGGCATCAAGAAAGCATACTCGTTTCTTTGAGCAGCAGTACATTCCACACTTTTTGAAAGATGAAGCTATTGATATTTATCATGTTCCGCAAAATGGAATAGGCTTAAAAAGTTTAACTAACTCTAAAAATATAGTTACTATTCATGACCTTATACCATACATTTCTCCAGAGACAGTAGGAAGAGGTTATCTTTTAAGATTTCTTAGAGAAATGCCTTCTATAATTCAAGACTCTAATTGTATACTGACAGTATCAGAATGGTCTAAAAAAGACATTTTAAAATACTTTCCCATAGATGCAAATAAAATTTTTGTGACTCCCCTTGCTGCCAACTCAAAATATAAACCTCTAGACAAAGAGTACTGCCAAAAACTTCTTAAAGAAAAATATAATATAGACAAAGATTTTATACTTTACGTTGGAGGATTCAGTTCTAGAAAAAATGTAAAACTTTTAGTGGATGCCTTCATATCCTCCTTTGAAAATTTAGATAAGGAATATTATCTTGTACTTCCTGGTTCTGTTAAGGATGAGGGACAAAAACTCATGGACTATGTGAATATGAGTCCTGTAAAAGATAAAGTTAAGTTCCTTGGCTTTTGCGAGGAAGATATGCTGCCAATCCTATATAATGGATGCTCTCTATTTGTTTATCCTTCAACCTATGAAGGCTTTGGTCTTCCACCGCTAGAGGCTATGTGCTGTGGTGCTCCCGTAATCACCTCTAATTTAACTTCAATCCCTGAAGTTGTTGGAGATGGCGGTCTTATAATAAATCCAAACTTATATGAGCTATGTAATTCTCTTGAGAGAGTTCTAAATACTCCTTTTTTAAGAGAAGAACTCATATCATCCTCTTTGAGGCAAGCCAAGAATTTTTCTTGGAAATTTACCGCCGAAAAAACCTTGGAAGCTTACAAAAATCTAATACTATAAAAAAAGTAGTTTTGGACTTTTCCAAAACTACTTTTCTATTTCTTTATCTTATTTAGCTAGCGCTATTTTCATTTAGCATATTATCTATTTTTTCTTTTATGCCTTTTATTATATTGATGAACTCCTGATTTTCTATTATTGATTTGATATTGTTCTCTATATCCTTTTCTATATAAGCTGACTTCAAATTATAAGATGATGAAGACGAATTTTTTATGATTGTCTCAAAAAATCTATATACTTTTTTATTGCCAAGTTCCGCAATACCACTATCAAATATTTCATTTTTGTATATAGGTTTATATGCAGGCATCAAATAGAGATTCTTCATGGACCATAACAAAGTATCCTTATCTCCTGACATGAATATCATAAATTTAGCTGCTAATTCTTTATTTTTGCTAGAGGATAATAAAAACATATTTTCTCCTGGTACTATTATAGCCCTATTTCCTCCTGGTTCAAAAGCAGGAACTTTCATGAGATCCCAAATTTCCTTATCCCACTTATCTTTCATTTTGTACAAATATTGTGGTGTTCCTAGAAAAGCAAAAATTTCACCATTCTCGGCCCCAGCTAGAAGTTCATCTTCATTTTCATATATTTTTAGCATTCCCTTTTTATTTAAGTCTCTCAATAGATTTATAACCTTTAAAGACTCTTCACTATCTAAGGTTGACTCTAATTTTTCATCTACATAATCACAGTTGAGCTGATTCATAAGAAGATAGTATACAGACATTTGTCCCTTTAGGGTAACTCCTAATGATATATTCTCTGAGCCTTTATTTGCATTTAATATATCATTCCAAGTTATTATATCCTTATCCTCCATGTTCAGTTCCTTTAATTTATCCTTTCTATAGTAGAAAGCCACAGGCTCCATATTTATAGGTATAGCCTTTAGTTTTTTCTGAGATATAAGGGGAGAAATTCTATTTTTATCAAACATATCGCTATAATCACCTAGATAGCTATTCATGGATTCAAAGTTATCTTCGTAATTCAATATAAGATTTTCACTTACGACACCTGGAAGAATCACTATATCAGCGTTGTCTTCCCAGTTCTCCATCATCTTCTCTTCATCCTTAAAGTCTTCTATATCTTTAATCTCTATCCTTACATCCTCATTGTTCTTTTGAAAATTAGCCGCCGCAGTATTCACAAGTTGAATATATTCTCTATAAGCCATTACTGTTATTGTTGTAACTTCTTTTTCCTTAGGCTCATTTTTAGTGCCGCAGGATGCCATAGAAAATAATATAGCAGCTGTTATCAAAAGTGAGATTGCCTTTTTCATTCTATCACCCGTTTCTTTCTTTTAGGTCTTATAAATAGTATCTCTGCAAATGCACTTGCTATAATCTTACCATCTTCCTTCATGTCTTTCAACGTGGTAAAAATCAAGAGATTACTATATACAAAATTATCTTGTCCATAGTTTCTCCTTGGTAGGTTCTTATTTTTATTTTCTATTTAAAATCTTCTATGGACTTTAGTGAATATCCTTCTTTATAAATCTCATTTATTAATTTGTGAAGCATAGAATTTTCATCGTACTTATAGTAAGGATAGCCATTTTCATCTTTTTCTATCTTTATATATTCAAATTCCTTGCTTGGATGATAGTAAAAACTCTTTAAATTTTCATCCTTTGCTTTTATCTTGTCTATCATTTCATCTACATTTTTATCCTTAACATAACCTAAAGGTGCTGGAATAAACTTCGTTCTATTATTTCTTACACTTTTATAAACATTATAATTCCATACCCCTATACATGGCTCATATACATAATTAAAATATTCCTCTAACATGGTCTGGAATTCCTCGCTACTTCTATAATGAGGTGTTTCAAAGAAGACATGAGGTATATTTAATCTATTAGCAGTGTTTAAGGCCGTTTCTACCTTAGTTTTCTTTTCCTCATAAGTTTGATTAAAACTATCTTGAAATTCCGATCCTATTATGCTCTCTGCATCTCCAAATTGATGAGTATATCCATGAAGTCCAACTACAGCCCCTCTGTCAATGAGGTAATCCAAAGTATATAGAAAGTGAGCATTACTAAAATTAAGGTTTTTAAGAAGATCATTATCTATGTTCTTTTCAGGATTCACATACCTTGGCACCCAAGCTACATGGAACTTTGCTCCCTTTTGCTCTAAGTAGTCTCCTTCTATTCTAAATTTTTCTAGATTCTCATCCTTTGAGTATACATCTCCAGCAGTCACATCTTCTAGTCTCATATAAGCTCTTTTTGTAAGACTTTTAGGAGCTTTTTCTTTGTCTAACACTTGTCTATTTTTAAATATACTTATAGTGCTACTTGTACTATCCCAAGAAGTTTTAAGGTTTAGCACTTCAGTTATATCTATCATTGTCATATAGAGCTTATCCTCTACCATGACCGCTTCTCCTCTCAAATCTTTCCACTTTTTCCCCTTTTGATATCTACCGCTTTTCAAATCTATTTTTACATCATTTATAGTTGCATAATCATCTTCTATCTTAAGTTCATCACCAGTAACACTACATACATCCTCCATATCAAGATAATATCTATTGTCACATTGAATACACTTATGATTTAGTTTTAAAGGCTTTCCCTCAAAATTAAAGTTGACATTCACATTCCCGTTTCCACCCTTTAAAATAATTTCTCTTCTAGCTTTTTTATCGAGGGATATGGAATAGAAATCCTGTTTTATTTCTTTTCCTTTTTCAGGCATATTATAGAGTCCAATTATCAAAAAGCCTATAATCCATAGTATAAATACTACATTTATTTTTTTCTTGCTCCTTTTTAATTTCCCCCATTTAATTTTCATAATTTCTGCCCCCCTCTTGTTCTAACTTTAAATATATCTATCTCTATTCTAATATTTAAAATAATGTGATAATATTACTTATATCATTTTATCACATTATTTCATTGGAGTTGATATTGATGAAACGAGTTTATGTTAGAATTAAGGGAAGAGTTCAAGGCGTTGGATTTAGATTTTTCGCTCAAACTTTAGCAATGGATTTTGATTTGACAGGCTATGTTAAAAATTCTTATGATGGGTCTGTTATTATCGAAGCTCAGGGTAATGAAGAAAATCTTAATAAGTTTATAGATAATCTTCAAACAGGCAATAGATTTGCAAATGTAGAAGACATGGAAGTATCCTCTATAAACTTAGATAAAACAGAAAAAAAATTTAAAGTGAAATATTAAAGCCCTGTCAAAGAAATATATTAGCATAGCAAAAGAGCCTAATCTACATACAGTTAGTTGTAGACTAGGCTCTTCTTCCTATTTCTGTTGTTCAAAAATTTCTTCTGCTTCTTCTAGTAATTTAAAATTTGTAAGGTCGTAATGGAGAGGTGTCAAAGTTATATATCCTTTTTCAACATAACCTATATCATCTAAAGTTTCCTCTCTCTCATTCCTAATACCAGATATCTTGTAAGTCTCAGGATATTCTTCACCCTCAATTTTTATATATTCATGAGTATAGGTGCTTTTCCCTATAGGACATACCTTGATACCTTTTATTTCACCCTTACTCTTGTTTGGTACATTTACATTGAGTACCACATTAGGCTTTAGATAATTCTTTTCGGCTGTTTTTAGTATAGAAGATGCATACTTTGCCGCAACTGTATAATCCTCATCATTTCTATTCCAATCAACTTCTTGAGATATTGCTATAGATGGAAGGTCATATATGGCAGCCTCCATAGCCGCGGATACCGTTCCTGAATAGATTACATCTGTTCCAAGATTGACTCCTCTATTTATTCCTGAGATAACAATATCAATATCCTTTGCTAATTTGTCTATACCCACCCTTACACAGTCTGCTGGAGTGCCGCTTATACTGTAGGCTTTACAATTGATTCCCTCTAATACTTCCTCTTTTATGCTTATAGGTTTAAATAGTGTTATGGAATGGCTTGAAGCACTTCTTTCTTCCCTTGGTGCTACTACTACAACTTCATGTTCCTTTGAAAGTTCTTTTGCCAAAGCATAGATGCCTCTTGCTCTTATTCCATCATCATTGGCTATTAATATTTTCATTTAGTTCACCCCTTCTAGCAATATATTTATAATTTTACCACACTTTTCTTAAAGGTTTCTTTAAGGTTTCTTTAAAATAATAAATAGGAGAACCTAATTAAAATTTAATCAAATTCTCCTATTATAATATGTTTATATTTTTAAGCTCTTTTTGCCTTCAAAGATTTAAACATGCTTAGCGATGTATATAATACTACCGCTATAACAAGCCATTTTAAAACTTCTAATGGTAACTCTTTTACTAAATAGGCTGCTATAAATACTCCAAGAACACCAAAAATAGTTACTGCCATAGATGCTTTTGTATCATAAGTCTTTTCCCTTACAAACTTTATTGATGCTGATGGCATTAAGAAAGCACAAGATCCCATCATTATAGGAAATGCTATCTTTGGACTGAGCCCTAATGCATAAACTAAAGCCATGCATGGCGCATAAAGACCTATTCCCACTGTCATCAATGTACCTAAAATAAAGTTTCCAACTATAGCTATTGCAAGTTTAACTCCTGAAAGTCCTACTGCATCTCCACCAAGTGGCATAAGTCCTAATTGAGATATAAGCATTATTACTGCCACTACTAGTAAAGCTACTGCCATGGTAATTTGTATTTTCTTTTCATCGAGTTTTGAAACAAAGCCCGCTCCAACTATAGCTCCCAACGAAGCCGCTGCAATCATAGATATAAGTGTCACAGGTTCAACTTCTATACTGTCTATAAATATAAAAGCTTCTACTGCAACTGGAATAGTACATGCTACATTTAACGTACCAGGTATTAGTTTATCTCTTGTTATTTTAAATCCCTTTAATAGGGCGGTAAGAGGAGCAAAAGCACCTATTCCTAAAGTATCAAAGAAATTAACTATAAATCCTGAAACTCCGGCAGTTATAAAACTTCCTTCTCCAAGTTTTCCTTCATTGCTAGTCTTCACAAAGTCTTTCACAAAAACTACTGCAAATATTGCTACTAAGATTCCTAAAATCATTAATACAACTTTTGTTAACACATTCTATTCCCCCTACTGGTATTTTTTACAACATTAAAACTACAATTACTATAAAATCTAGGTCCTATAGAATAATATAGAGGGATTTACCCTCTATATTATCTTATGAAAGGCTAAATCCGTATTTTACTGGGTCATCCTCGTCTATTACGAAGTGATTGAATCCTGTTATATACGCACTTCCTGTTATTTCTGGAATTATTCCTTTGTAGCTTCCAACCATAGTTTCTTCTAAGATTCTTCCTTTAAACATGGTTCCAAGAATACTTTCGTATATAAAATCTTCACCTATATTTAATTTTCCTTTGGCGTAAAGTGCTGCCATCTTTGCACTTGTTCCTGTTCCACAAGGTGATCTATCCACCTGTCCTTCACCAAATACAACTACGTTTTGATATGTAGCCTTTGGATTTTTAGAAGGTCCATATATTTCAACCAAGTCTACAGTTTTTATATGATCTAATGTAGGATGCTTTATCTCTACTGTTTTATTGATTATATCTCTTATTACAAGTCCTATTTCAGTAATTTTTGTAGAGTTTTCTGGGCATATGTCTATTCCTAGTTCTCTACTATCTACTAAAGCAAAGAAACTTCCTCCAAAAGATATATCAACCTTTACATTCCCTATATTAGGAACATCTATAACTATTCCTTCCTTGTATAGGAAAGATGGAACATTTACTATAGAAGCTTCTACAGCTTTTCCATTTTCAACTTTAACCTTCGCTTTTACAAGACCAGCAGGTGCTTCTAATACTATATCAGTATATGGCTCTTTCACCTCTACCATTCCTGTTTCTACAGCTATTGTAGCCGCACCTATAGATCCGTGACCACACATATTAAGGTATCCGCCACCATCCATGAAGATTATTCCTAAGTCAGCCTCTTCTGTAGTTGGTGCTGTTATTATTGAACCAAACATATCTTTATGGCCTCTCGGCTCATGCATGATAGCTGTTCTTACATAATCCATATTATTTTCTAGATATGCCTTTTTCTCTGGCATAGTCTTTCCTTTTATAGAAGGTATTCCTCCTGTAACTACTCTAGTTGGTTCTCCCATTGTATGAGAATCAACGGCTTGAATAGATTTTATAAATCTCATAATTTATTCCCCCTTGCGTCTCATTTTTAATTTTAGAAAACCTAAAGCTTTTTTAGCATCTAATGCTGTAACATTATTTTCTCCTACAACTTCTGTCTCTATTCCTAAAGCGGACTTATTAAAATCTACTATTGTATCCATATATGAATTAGTTACTACAAATTTACCTTGAGTTCCTACAAAACTCATTCCTACAACAGGTATGTTCTTTTTCCCTATTTCCTCAATAGTATGAGCAAAATCTACATGACTGTTTCCCCAGCCATCAACAGAAACTATAGCACCCTCTGCACCCATAGCTTCTACTAGATTTCCTACCCTATCTCCCACAAATAGCTTTTCTTTATTGTCTTGGGGTGTTCCAACTATTATTATTCCTAATAGGTCAATGTCTTTGTCCTCATCTACTATGTTTAGAAGAGGATCTCTAAAATGATGAAGCGTGGTTTCCTTCGTAGATGGTCCTACTCCCATAATCATCTTCCTCCTCTTTCTAATGCATAGCTCTTAAAGCGCCATCTCTGTATTCATTAGGTGTCAATAAAACAGGCATATTTCCCATGTCTATTATTGACTTTGCACCAATAAAACCTCCTGGTTCATATGGAAATAATCCAGTGTCATACATAGCTCCTTGTCCTGCAACTTGCTTTACTATGACCACCTTTTTACTATAGTCAGTTTTTTTATTCATATAATCATAACGTTCATCGCATTTTCTGCCATTTAATTCTTTTAATGGTTTTCTTATACCTTGTACAATTTTATCGCATGTCCTATGACATTCCATTATTGCTAATCTATCTATTCCTTTTCCTTGCTTAAGTACTACATTTATATTTATTATCACATCATTTTTGCTAGGAGTACCAGCTCTATCAAAGAACACTTGGTCCTTTAATATTCCTTCAGAAGATCCAAATTCCGCTACTTGAATTCCATCCTCATCAACGGCAGTAAGCATCATTGTAACTCCTGTTAGGGTATGAGTTATACCCTCACCAATTTTACCTAAAACTTTAGTGGCTATTGGTGAAAAATCCAAAATTGAATTAATAAAAATATTATGATTATATGGATTTATTACATCTATTTTATATTCTTTTATGTATTCTCTATTACACTCTACTTTTTTCAAATCAGTGCTCAAATATAAAACTTTGTCTTCTATATAAGTTCTTTCATCAAATTTTACCTTTTGTATATGAAAGGTTTTTATAGTAAGCTTATCTTCTCTTTTAACCATATAATCGCCTTCCTAAAAATTAATATAATCAAATTCAGTGGAGCTATATAACAGCTCCACTGATAAATCTTTGTTATACTTTAGCTACATACTCGTAAGGAAGAGGTACTATCTTTCCTGGAGTATCAATTTCAATTAATTTTTCTAAAGTTTCTTTTAATATTGCATGTTGCATTTCCTTGTTGTTTGGTTCTCCTGCATTTGCTCCCATTGGAACAAGTGGAGCAACAGCTCTTGGAGTTCCTGTTTGTCTTACAACTGGTGGTAATGCTGCTATGATTATTGTAGGAATCCCCGATTCCTCAATCGCTCTCTGTACTAAAACAGCTGAACGGTGACAAGTTCCTCAGCCAGCAGTTAAAACAACAGCATCAACATTTTCATCTTTTAATATTTTTGCAACGGCTGGACCAGTTTCATGAGAGAATTTCTCTTGGTTTCCGCCGCCTCCCATAAATCCTATGTGAACAGGAGCAACTTCTTTTATGAAGCCTTCTTCTGCTAATTCCTTTAATCTATCTATAGGGAACATACAGTTGATGTCCTTATTTACATCGGCATTGTCATATCCTCCGTGAGATACCATAAGATCTGATGTCTTCGCATCTCCTGGAATTACTCTATAAGTAAAGTCTCCTGCTAAATTAAATCTCTTATCGGATTTTAGATGAACTCCAGCAGCTGTAGCGAAAGCTATCTTCATGTCTTTTAATTCTTTTGTAACTGGTGTCCATACTGGTGGTGGAGTTATTGGTACAAATATTTCGGATTGTAATCCCTTAACTGCAGTATAATCCATTCTTACATTCCTTCCTTTCTATTTCTCTTTTCAATATTGCTTACATATTTTTCATTAGGCTCTGAACTTACAACTTCAGGAAAGCTCATATTGAAGGCTACTTCCTGCCCAACTTTTAGTTCATAATCTGTTATGAGCATTCTCATAGGCACTTTCATATATCCAAGTCTTCCTTTTAAGTCTATAGCTACACATCCATCATGGACTTCCACTATAATGCCTTGCATTTCTATTATTTTATCACCATATTTCATAGGATGTATCCTCTTTTCTATGACTGTGATTTTCTCAAATTATTTTGTAGAGTATTTTTCTAATCTCTTCTCACTCATTGGTATTGAAGTTTCATTTTCTACTCTAGTTATCTTTACATTGTTAGACTTTTCTATAGCTTCAAGATTGTTTTCTTTAACATTTGGATTCCACTTTCTCTCAGCAGCCTTAACTTCTTCTTCTTTCATTGCAGACTTTAACATTGATAATGCTCTTATAGCATCTTCTTTACATAAAGTGTTGCAAGATAAAACTTCGTTTTCTATTCCAGCTTCTGACTTATTGTTATCTACCATGTACTTCATGTACTTGTTACCAACAACTAGAGCACCTTGAACTGCACAGAAAGACATACCTACTGCTGGAATTCCTCTCATACCTATTTGCTCTATGTGAGATGCAAAATCGATATGGTTGTTTCCGAAACCTTCTGTTGTAACGATAGCTCCATCAACATCCATGAATTCTATCATCATTCCAAGTCTTTCAGATACATAGAATTTTTCAGAGTTGATTTGTGGTGATCCTACAAAGATAACTCCTGCTAAATCTATGTCTTCATCTTCCATAGCTTCCATTACTAGGGGCTCTCTCCAGTAGTGTCTTGAACATTCCTTAGATGCAGGTCCGATACAAGTTAAAGCATGGATTCCTCCGTCAACAACTTCGATTGGAGAAAGCATAACTGGCACGTTTCCAAGGTCAACGTTTGGCTTTCCTCCAAGTACTCCAACTGGCTCAACTGGTAATATTAAGTTGTCATGCATAGCTCCTTGGCCCATGATTTCTTTAACTATTACTACTTTTTTCTTTCCTGGTCTTCTGTACTCATCTATTTCTTCTGTATCTACAACTAAAGATTCATCTGCAGTCTTTAATACATTTCTTATTTCTTGAGTTATAAAATCAGTTGCTTTATGTGCAGCTAGTGGGCCTGGTCTTTCCATGTTTGTTCCTCTAGCTATAACAACTTCTGTCTTTATGAAGATTTCGCCCTTATCTGGAGCTCCTGGTCTTCCCCACATGATGTTTTCTTCTAAGATACCTTCTGATGATCCGAATTCTCCTATTTGAACTCCGTCTTCATCAGTTCCAGTAACCATTACGATTACTCCATCTAATACTCTTGTAACTCCAGTTCCTATCTTAGCATCTCCTTCTTTAGTTGCTATAGGCTGAACGTCCATTATAGTATCAGAATAAGTGTTGTACTTATCTGGAGTTATTATATCTATCTTTATAGATTTTACTAGATCGCTTTCATTTACAGCATCCTTGCAGATGTCTTCTCTTATATAAAGAGTTGTTCCTTCGATTTTAGTAGTTTCTCCAAATTTAACTTCTTTTATTGCAAAGTGCTTTTTGATAAGTTCTCTAATCTTTTTAGGTTCCTTAACACTTTCTACTACTTTTTCTACTGCTTTCTCTGCTGCTACTACATTAGTATTCACAACTGGAGCTGTTTTTGCCATTGGTGCTACGCCTTGCACCATGTTTAATGGTAATTCAATATCTATTCCTCTACCCTCAGCTATCTTTATCTTTAATACTGATGAGTTAAGAGTTGTAGTTATCTCTTGATTATTCGCCACCTCTAATTCCTCCTCATAGCCTTCTAATAAATCTCTTGTCACTGGAGTTAATGCTGGAGTATGACTTTTTAGAGTCTTTCCTAACACTTCTTTCACAGTAAGAACTGCATCTCCTAGTTTTACAAGTAATGAATCTTCTAATTGATCAAAATACATAGGATTTTCTAAATCCTCTGCAGTTATAGTTTCTCCTGCATTCTTGTTTAGTTTTAAAACTGCTTTAGCATTTTCATCTATTGAAACTGCTTCTTTAGCCTCATTCTTTGCCTCCATAGTTTTAGCTCCTTCAATTATATCTGGAGTTAATGGAGTTAGTGAATCTATTGTTTTAGTAAGTTTTGCTCCCACAACTTCTCCTACCTTAAGGCAGTTTGAAGGTATTGTTAAAAGTCCTGAGTCAACCATATCTGGGAATATATCTGGATCCTCTAGGTTGTCAGCAGAAATTATAGTTCCAGCTTCTGTTCTACAACATACAACAGCAACTTCATTTTTTAAAGCCTCTGCGTGTTCAGCGCTCATTGACATAAACTATTCCTCCTATTCTACATCTAATCTACGTGTTAATTTGTGATCTACTGTTCTAAATATATGGTCTGTAGTATGGTAAACTCCTATACCCATTTTTGGTGCACAATTCATTACAGTATTGGTACAATCACTACAATTACCAATAAGTATTCTCTCTGCACCCATCTTCTTTAGCTGCAAAACTACAGCTGTTTGGCCTGGTCAGTCGCCTGGAGTCTTACACTTTAATGCATTTTTTACATGCACTACATTTTTACACTCAACAGCTCCCATAACATTTGATTTCATCTTTCCTGCTAGATCTCTAAGTCTATCTTCATTTGCACCGCAGGCACAAATTAGAAGTCCTAGGTTTCCGCTGAATTCTGGAAGTTCTATTGTAACTATTGCTCCTCCAGATGTCTTTGTAACGGTAGCTTTATCTACTGCTTCGGCTTTTCCAGTGTATGGACCACCAACTACAAGTTCTCCATAATTACCATCTATTCCTCCACACTTTTCGATAAGTTCCTCTATAGGTGTACCTACTGGAACTTGGAAGAATACATTTGATTCTGTGCCATTTTTAAGCTTTCCGGCTACTGTTATATCTTTATCTATAACCGGCTTTCTGTCCTCTACAGCTCTCTTTATATTTGCAAGAGTTTCTGTATTTAAGACTACACATTTAGCTTCTAATGGAAGCTGGTCTGGATTAAGCCAATTTCCGAAAATGGCATGTATAAGTGCTCTTTCTTCTCCCATTGGATATAAATCTTGAAGTGGCTTTACTTCTATAGAAGCATCTCCATTTAAAGCCTTCTTTACTGATTCTATGGCTTTTTTATTTTTTTCTTTTATTCCAATATAAGCTTTTGGAGCTTTGGTAGCTTCCATAGCATATCTTATACCCTTTAAAACTATTTCCGGATTCTCCTCAAGAAGTCTTATATTATGCTTTAAAAGTGGCTCACATTCTACACAGTTAGCTATTATGTAACCATCTGGTATCTCTGCTTTTAGTTTTACATGAGTTGGGAATCCTGCTCCACCTGCTCCAACTATACCTGCTTCAAAAACATAGTCTATTATAGAATCACATTCTTTAATCCTTAAATAATCACTGCTTTGATTATCATCTGCTAAGATGATTATTTCATTTTCATTAACTTCTGATACAGTTCCTGTAACGCTGGAGTGAATTCTCGCTCCTAATCCTTTGTTTGGTTCTGCTATGCACTGTCCTCTTTTAGCTTTATCTCCCTTATTAACGATAGCTTCACAAGGGGCACCCACGTGCATTTTTAGAGGAAATTTAAATATTTTATCCACGGTTTCACCTCCAAATTGTTTGTACATACTTTTATATAGCAATTAGTGTGCCAACTTTTTTATTTATATAAAAAATCTATAAAACTCACCTATATCATAGATATTACTAGTATGATATAAATTTATAAAAACAATACTAATGTCAGTTTTTCGACATAGTTTGTTAATTTTTTATCTTTCTTTAAGGGTATTGCTGTGTTCAGAGAGTGTGTCAAAAAATTAACGCTAGTGTCATTTTCCTGACACTAGCGTTAAAAGCTAATCATTAATATTATATTGATTTAGTTTGTAGTATAAAGTAGTTCTCTTTATATTTAATATACTGGCGGCCTTAGCTTTATTGCCTTTTGCCATGTCCATAGCTTTTTTTATAAGTTCTATCTCTAATTCCTTTACATTCTCCTCTAAATCGTAAGATGATGTTTCTTTTTTGTCAATGTATGCCTTTTCATCCTTAGTGATATACTCAGGGATGTTGTCTTCAGAGATGATTCCATCTATAGAAAGTACCACCATTCTTTGAACTACATTTTTAAGTTCTCTTATATTTCCGTCCCATCTATAATTACTTAATATATCATAGACTTCATTTCTAACTGACTTTATATTTATTTCTTCTTGATGGGAAATCTGTGCTATAAAAAAGTTTGCAAGGTCTTTTATATCTTCCTTCCTTTCCCTTAAGGGAGGAAGTTCCACTTGCACTACAGCAAGTCTATAAAAAAGGTCATCTCTAAACTCATTATTTTTTATGGCAGTTCTAAGGTCTTTATTGGTAGCCGCTATTATCCTAGTATTAGTTCTAATGGGTTTTTCGCTACCAAGCCTATAGATAACTCCATCTTGAAGAACTCTAAGCAGTTTACTTTGCATCCCTATAGGCATATCTCCTATTTCATCTAAAAATAGGGTACCACAATCAGCAAATTCAAACATACCTATCTTTCCCTTTTTGGAAGCTCCCGTAAATGCTCCATCTACATATCCAAATAATTCACTTTCAAGGAGGTGCTCTGGTATAGCACTACAATTTAGCGCTACGAATTTACCTTGTCTTCCACTGGCCTCATGAATAGATTTTGCAAAAACCTCTTTTCCCGTTCCGCTTTCTCCAGTTATAAGTACCGATGCTGAGGTAGATGCTACCTTTTGACATAAGGTTATGGCATCTATTATCTTTTTGCTCTTGCCCATGACATATGAAAAGTTGTAATTGTTAGCAACTTCTCTATTGTAGGCATAACTTAAAAATTCAACCTCTTTTTTCACTGATGCAAGTTCTTTAGAAAGATTTGTAACCTCAGTCACATCTCTATCTGTAGAAACCACTGCTACAAGCTTATTTTCCTTATTAAATACTGGTATAGCACTTAATATAACGGACTTTCCCTTTATAGGTTCATGTCTAACATTTTCTATGGCCTTTTCTTCATTTAAAGCTCTTAAAATTATAGCATTACAAAAATGAGTTGATATATGCTTTCCTATGACTTCATCAGCTCTTATGCCATACAATTTCTCTGCACTTTTATTCCAATATGTGATAATACCATCCTTATCGCATACACAAACAGCTTCATGAATGCTGTTTAAAATATTGTTTTGAAACCTGAATATCTCTTCTACTTTAAAATAAAAGCTATTTTCATCTTTGCTAGTAAGTATAGCCTTTATTTTATCATTTGAATCTACAACTAAGACTTCATCGCATTTGTTATTTTTCATAACCTGAAATGCATCTTCTATTTTTGTATCACTGGAAACTTTTAAAAAACCTTTATTCATCAAACCCTTCGCCTCAAAACAAGATTGCTTCTTATCCAACTCCTCACTTTTCTCCTTATGATATTATTTTTTTATTCCATAACCTCCATAAACTACTTTTGTATCATTTATAGAAATTACACAGTTATATCCTGAATTCTCTATCATTTTTACAACTTCATTCTTTTTCTTTCTCTTTAAATGAACCATAAGTATCTTCTTGCTTTCAACTATTCCTTCTCCATCAAGAGTAGTAACTCCTAGCTTTTCATTTCTCAAAAGATCTGCTAGCTTGTTTCCATTCTCTTGAGAAGCAATAACATTTATAGTTATAAGTCCTAATGCTAATTTCTCTTCTAAGAATGTTCCTACATAGTTACCAAATGCAAAACCTGCAGAATAGAATAGAACCTTTATAGGATCTTCGCTAACAGTAGTTATAAGATTCCCCACAAGATAAACCCATATGATTACTTCTACAAATCCAATTAGCGCCCCTAATAGCTTTTCTCCTCTTGTGATCAAAACTGTTCTTATTGTTGCTAATGTTACCTCTAACGTCTTAGCTAAAAAAATCCCAATGTAAAGTAGCCACATCATAAAAATCGTCTCCCCCTTAATAAAAATACCCTCATGTTTTTTTATTTATTCTTTTGAACTCAAAACAATTCTATT
The DNA here is from genome assembly GCA_022773025.1 of Clostridium sp. Taxonomy (GTDB): domain Bacteria; phylum Bacillota; class Clostridia; order Clostridiales; family Clostridiaceae; genus Clostridium_X. Next base: position 28,323 of record JALEZF010000088.1, read on the forward strand.
ATACTATATAGTTTTTAATAATAACAGACCACGCGTAACTTTTTTATCTATTGACAATTGATAGTTTATATTTTAGTATAAATATATTAATAATTATTTATAAACTATGACGAGACCTAGTAAATAAGAATTCTTTTTTCAGAGAGGAGATAGTTTGGTGAAATATCTCTATTTAGAACTTATTGAACCTACCTCAGAGTTCTATGGATTACAATCCCATAGCGTTGACTACGTTACAGTTGCTAAGAGAATGTAGAGTTTTTCTACATTAATTAGGGTGGCACCGCCGATATAGTCTCGGTCCCTTTTTAGGGACACGAGGCTTTTTTATTTTTTTAACTAATAAATTTTAGGAGGATATACATCATGGGAAAAGATAAAAAATTAGTTGAAGCCATAACTTCAATGAATGATGACTTTGCGAAATGGTACACAGACGTCGTTAAAAAAGCTGAATTAGTAGACTATGCATCTGTAAGAGGCTGCATGATTATAAGACCATACGGATATGCTATTTGGGAAAACATCCAAAAGACACTTGATGGAATGTTTAAGGAAACAGGACACGAAAATGTTTATATGCCAATGCTTATTCCAGAAAGCTTACTTCAAAGAGAAAAGGACCACGTAGAAGGTTTTGCTCCAGAAGTTGCATGGGTAACTCACGGAGGAACTGAAGAACTAACTGAAAGACTATGTGTAAGACCTACATCAGAAGTTCTTTTCTGCGACCACTACAAAAATATAATTCAATCATACAAAGACCTTCCTAAGCTATATAACCAATGGTGTTCTGTAGTTCGTTGGGAAAAGACTACAAGACCATTTTTAAGAAGCTTAGAATTCTTATGGCAAGAAGGTCACACTATGCACGCTACTTTTGAAGAAGCTGAAGCAGAAACTTTAAGAATGCTAAACACTTATGCTACATTCTGCGAAGACTATCTTGCAATTCCAGTAGTAAAAGGTAGAAAGACTGACAAGGAAAAGTTTGCAGGAGCTGTTGCAACTTACACTATAGAAAGTTTAATGCACGATGGTAAGGCCCTTCAATGCGGAACTTCCCACAACTTTGGGGATGGATTTGCTAAAGCCTTCGATATAACTTACACTGATAAAGATGGTTCTCGTAAGAACTGCTTCCAAACTTCATGGGGTGTTACTACAAGATTAATAGGAGCCATAATAATGGTTCACGGTGACGACAACGGTCTTGTATTACCTCCAAAGATAGCTCCAACTGAACTTATGATAATTCCTATAGCAATGCATAAAGAAGGAGTTATCGAAAAAGCTGAAGAGCTAGAAAACAGATTAAAATCTGTAGTTAGAGTTAAAAAGGATGTAAGTGATAAGAGTCCAGGATGGAAATTCTCTGAATATGAAATGAAGGGTATTCCTCTAAGACTTGAAATCGGACCAAAGGATATAGAAAAGAATCAATGTGTCCTTGTAAGAAGAGACAATAGAGAAAAGCTTGTAGTTTCATTAGATGAAATCGAAACAGTAGTACCACAAGTACTTCAAGATATCCAAAATAGTCTTCTTGAGAAAGCTAGATCATCTCAAAATGCTAAAACTTTCGTAGCTACTAACTTAGATGAATTTAAAAATAAGTTAGATGAGCAATGCGGTTTCGTAAAGGCTATGTGGTGTGGTGATGTTGAGTGTGAAAACAAGATTAAAGAAGTTGCAGGTGCATCTTCTAGATGTATGCCATTCAACGATCAAGAACCAGTAAGCGATACTTGTGTATGCTGTGGCAAAAAAGCTGAAAAACTAGTATACTGGGGAAGAGCTTATTAAAAAGTGAAGAGTTGAATAAATAAGAGTGAAGAGTCATGGAGAAACTTACAAGTTTTTAGTTTCCTCCTCCCCTTCACTTTTTCTCAGAAAAAAACTTCCTGTAAGGTTTCATGTCCTTATGACATAAAAATCCTTCAGGGAGTTTTTTTAGTGTGTATTTTAATTTTCTATTTATGCTATTCCATTTCAAAATATCTTTCTATTACTTCTAATACATTTTCACCTACCACAAGGACTGTGTCTCCTTCTTCAAAACTTGCATAAGGTCCTGGTGATATCATTAGTTCTCCTTTTCTTCTTATACCTATTATTGTAGCTCCTGTGTTCTGCCAAAACTTTGCTTCAGCTACGCTCTTACCTATTAAGTGGCATTTCGGAGGCAACTGAATTTCTAAAGTATTTATTGGATTTACGTTCTTAAGTCTCTCAGAAAAACTTATGACCTTTTCAATGGCATTATGTAGTTCATCATCTATATTCCTTCTTTTGTCTAAAAGCCCATCAATATTATCTTTAAGCACCCCTATACTTTCTATATCCTTAAATCTTCTAATAAAGGTAGCAGCATTTTCTTTTGATAATACTGTTATTCCGCTGCCTTGGGAACTTGTCACAACCTCCATGTCCTCTAAAAGCTTAACAGACCTTCTTATTGTCTCAGGAGATACATTATACTCCCCTGCCAAAGTAGATCGTCCATGAATTTTGTCACCTGCATTTAAGTCTCCATGATAAATTCTATTTGCCAAATCTAAAGCTATTTGCTTATACATGGGAGACACCATTTTTCCGCCCAACGTTTAACCCTCCGCATCTATTTTTATTTATTATTACTATTAGAATACCATATTATTGATAATTTATAAAGTTATACGTAAAATTGATACTTTTTTTGACAACTAAAAACTTATATATTATAATTAAGTTGTTATTATAATTGGATTATGCTTATATTTTTTGCATTAAACACAATAATAATAGTAATATTAATAGTAAAGAAATAATAAGAAAGGGGATGTGATTATCAGATGAAGTTAGGTTTTATAATACCAAATCATCCAAACGAAAAACGTGTAGCTTTATTGCCTTGGCACATAGATAATTTTAAAAATGAAATCTTCATAGAAAAAGGGTTTGGACACCACCTGTGTATAAGCGATAAAAAATATGAAGATAAAGGTTGTACTGTTCTTAGTAGGGAAGATATTTTCAAGGAATGTGACGGCATCTTCTCATTAAAAGTAATAAAACCATCCGATTATCCCTACATTAGGGAAAATCAAATTATAGTAGGTTGGACTCACCCCTATGGGTCGGGTAATACATTTATGGAAGAAGTAGCAGTTCCCAAAAATCTTATGGTAGTAGATTTAGATAATATACATCCTGAAATCTTTTATGAAAATAGAGAGATCCCTATTCCATGGATACCTAAAAACTTTGTTTACAAAAATAGCTATATAGCTGGATATTCTTCTACAATGCATGCTCTAATGAGTTTCGGAATGATTCCATCTTTTAAGCACAAAGTTGCTGTTCTAGGTTCTGGTAATACATCTCAAGGCGCCTTCAATGCCATCTCCAAATTTTCATGTGATATAAGAATGTTCTATCGTAAAACTTTAAATGAGTTTTTAGATCAAATGTCTGATTTTGATATTATAATAAATGGTATAGAATTACCTCCTCATAGCGAACCGCTATTAAAGCTATCAGATTATGAAAAATTAAAACAAAATGCACTTATAATCGATGCTGCGGCTTGCCCTGGACGTACTTTTGAAGGATTCCATCATACATCTTATAATCACCCTATTTATCACAAGAAGAACGTTAATTTTTATGCTATAAATAACTCTCCATCAATTTATTATAGAGAAGCAAGTCAAGAGATAAGCGCGGCATTTAGTAAATATGTTTACTCAAAAGATCTTAAAGATTATATTGAGTTATGCAAATAAAAATCATATGATTATGCAAATGTCCCTGAAAGACCTATAGTTTTTCAAGGACATTGTTATATACAGTTTAAATCTCATTATAATATTTTATTAATTAAGACAACTCCATTTTGAGCCATTATCTTTAAAGCTACCATATTCATAAAGTCTCCAGAATGATATGGTGCATCAAAGGTTTCTACTCCTTCTACGGGTACTATTACCTTTCCAGCCTTATTTTCTTTGTTTAGGTAACATTTTAAAGTCATTGCAAAGTTACATACACATATATCTGTACAGCATCCAACTATAACAAATTCATCATATCCATTTTCAATGAGTTCATTTATTATTTCATCAACACCTTGCTCTAGAAATCCATTAGTTGAATTCTTCCCTATGATCTTTATTTGCTTATTAAACTTCTTCAGTTCATCAACCAATTCACTTTCATCTGTTCCTCTTACACAGTGTACTGGATATTCCTTAAACTCTATTGCGTTATCATCATGAGTATCTGTAAAAGCATATACCGGATAGTTGTTATTTATAAATTTTTCTGTTATGTTTTCTATATTAGGTATCACAGCTTCTACTCTACCGCTACTTAAAGCACCTTTCCTAGCAAAGCCATTATTCATATCCACTATAAATAACGCGGCCTTTTTTTCCTTATTAATTTCCATATTTAATTCTTCAATATTTTTCATTTCATCAAATTCGGGTATTCCCATCAAATTTAGTTTCATATTTTATTCCTCCCATAGTTTCCTTACTTGCTTATTCGTGTTTTTCTCTCCATATATATACCATTCATATTATTCATTATATCATGAACGAAATTAGAACCTCTACTAATTAATACTCCTGTTAGTATTGTTCCTATATACGGAATAAACATAGGCACTCCTACAAGCTCCATTATATCTGTTCCTGTTAATACTGACAAAAGTATTCCTACTAGTATGGCTCCAATCCTATCTACTGATACTTTTCCTTTATTCCATATCATTTTTAAGGTTTCCCAAATAGATTCTGCTATAAGTGCTAGAATCAAAACTTTATATAACTCCATCGTACTTCCCCCTTAACTTAAATAATAATTACTATGAAATTTTAAGGAGATTTATGCTTTAAATACCATTATCACTTAAGTCTCTATGATGAATTTTATATAAAACCTTATTTATGATTTTCAAAAACCCCGCTATTTCTTTAGAACAACGGGGTTTAAGTGGCACACCTAGCAGGAGTTGAACCTGCATTTTTAGATCCGGAGTCTAATGCTCTATCCACTTAAGCTATAGGTGCATATATAAAAATAAAGGATAACTATATTAAGTTATCCTTTATTCATGGAGCGGGTGATGAGAATCGAACTCACGTAACTAGCTTGGAAGGCTAGGGCTCTACCATTGAGCTACACCCGCATATGGAGCGGAAGACGAGATTCGAACTCGCGACGTTCACCTTGGCAAGGTGACGCTCTACCACTGAGCCACTCCCGCATAATTGGTGCAGATGAAGGGAGTCGAACCCCCACGCCGTAGGCGCTAGATCCTAAGTCTAGTGCGTCTGCCAATTCCGCCACATCTGCATCCTTT
>JALEZF010000037.1 GCA_022773025.1 Clostridium sp.
CGTAACAAGGTAGCCGTAGGAGAACCTGCGGCTGGATCACCTCCTTTCTAAGGAATAAATGAATTAGGAAAACTAATTCAATAAAATAATCAGACTAAAGCTTAACTCAAGAAAAGCTGATTCTTCTCTGTTTAATTTTGAAAGACTTTTATAATACAGCTAGCAATGGCTGTTTTTTTATGTCTAAAAATATTTTTTTGTTGAAATTAATATATCGTTTTCAACAAATATATAAGATTAGTGACCCCTATAGTGGATATAATCTAAATTTCCGGGGAAATAGGTAATTTCCTGGGAAATTATTGTGAAAATAGAGAAATAAATAAGAAGGCTCTCATCGGCATAATACTGAATGAGAGCCTTTTTGAATGTTTCTTTCACAGAGTGTCATTAGAAGAACTTTTTAAGTGAAATTTATATTTTAGAATTTACTTTCGTCATAATGAGCACGAATTCCACCGATAAATTTAGGTCTAGTACGAGCACAAATTATGTTAGCCTCACCGATTTTATTTATAGAGAGTCTTACTGGAACTGCTACATCCTTTAAATGCATACCAATGAGTGTTCCACCAATATCTATTCCAGCATGAGCCTTTATATGTTCTACAGCAACAGCACATTCAAAGTTTTCATAAGCAGTAGTAGCAAAGGAACCACCAGCTTTTGGCTGAGGCACTACATTTACAGCCTCTAGGCTATATTTTGTGGCAGCCTCTTTTTCAATTATTATAGCTCTGTTAAGATGTTCGCAACATTGGCAGGCAAGATATATGCCATTTTCTTTTAAAACAGGATAGATACCAGCAAATAAAGCTTTAGCTACATCTATGCTTGAAAAAGAACCTATCTTGTGACCAATAACTTCACTTGAAGAACAACCTACTACAAATAAATCTCCTTTCTCTAAATGAGCTACCTCTAAAAGTTCCTTTATAGCTTCGCTAGATTGATTTTTTATATCCTCATACATGATAAAACCTCCAATTTAAAATAAAAATTTGTCATAGAAATCACAAGAAAAGTCATGGGAATTTTCATTAGTTGAAATTCCATGATAGTTTTTTCGAAGTTGATACCTATATTCTAAACTAAAAGTATTGTAATTGCTATCTTGCTAAACTTCATATTATGAAAAAACTAGCACATACTATAATTAGTTTATGAATTAGCGGAGGTGGATTTATGAGGCTGAAGAAAAGAATTCTTAGGGATTTAACTTCTATTATTTTGATAGTTACTTTGGCTGGATGCGGAAATATAGGAAGGGAAAATGCAAATTATGATAGTGATGTAGAAGAAAAGAATGAAGATACAATAGTGATTCCTATTAATAATGATTTGAATGGAGTAAATAAAGATTTTTCTAATGCTGTAGACTCCATATTGGCTACAAATATAGTCTATTCCCCATTATACACTTATGAAAAGGGAAATATAAAAACATATTTAGCTAAAGATGTACAGTTTTTAGATGATAAGGTTATGATAATAAGATTGAGAGAAGACCTTAAGTGGCATGATGATGTGGAAATAAATGCTGATGATGTTATTTTTACTATAAATACTATTTTGGATGAAAATCAAAAATCGCCTCTAAGAAAGTATCTTATAATAGATGGAACACCTTTAAAGGCGGAACTTAAGGATAAACTTACACTTCAAATAACTCTTCCATCAGAAGCACCTAGTTTCTTGTATGAAATGTCAAATATTATTCCTATACCTAAACACATATATGAGGGTAAGGGAAATATATTAGAATACTCGAAGAATAATAATCCTATTGGATCTGGACCTTTTAAGCTAAAGGAATGGAAAAAGGGTGAAAGCATTACCTTTACAAGATTTGAGGATTATTTCGCGGATAAAGCTAAGGCGGAAAGTATAATTTTAAAGGTTATGCCTAAAAGTGAGGACATGGAGACAGGGCTTGAAAACGGAGATATAACTCTAATGAGGGGAAGCCTAGAACAGTTTCAAAAAGCAAAGACTGTGGATAGCCTTCAAACTTTCACCTATGACAGTGGCAGACTAAATTATATAATATTTAATCAAGAAATAGATTGTATGAAAAATAAAGATTTCAGAAAAGCCTTAAGTTATGGACTTAATAGAAAAGAAATCATAAAAGCTGCGTATGATAATGAGGCTTCTAATGAAGCAAAATCCATATTGATACCTCAAGCTGATTTTTACACAGAAGACATAGAAAATTATCATTATAATTTAAACAAGGCAAAAGAGCTTATGGAAAGCAGTGGGATAAAGACGAAATCAATTAAGCTCGGATATAATACTGAAAAGTTTGCTCATAAGGAATATGCGGTGGCAATTCAAAGCCAACTAAAGATTTTAAATGTAGATGTAGAAATAATACCTTATGATAATAACAGTTTTTACAAGGAGTTATTTAAAGATAACAAGGAATGTGCCATGTATATAACAGGATATGATTTAGGACTTTCACCTAATGATTACAGATATATATATGAAACAGGTTCCATATACAATACAAGCGGTTATAGTAATAGTGATGTAGATAAGCTTTGGCAGCAGGGATTCAAAGAAGTAGATGACGAAAAGCGAAAAGATATTTATGAAAAAATACAAAAAATTATTTCTGATGATGCTGCTATTTATCCAATAGATTATGAGGAAAACCTCATGATAGCTCAGAAAAAACTAAAAGGTTTAGATGAAGCTATGAAGTCAGAAGGAATTGTAATGTTTAGGGATTGGTCTAAATTATATTTACAATAACAATGAGGGCAGGAGGACAGAGTTATCCCCTTGCCTTTTTTAAAACTATCCACAATGTGTATAAATTTTAAAAGCCCATGTGAATTATTCTATTCTTTGAAAGAAATTTGTAAGACTTTTAGTTCCTGAATTTTAAAATCTCTCTTGTATACTAAAGATAGAAATAAACCATTGGGTAAAAATCTCTAATCCTATATAATAGAAGGGAAGTAAACTTAAGCTTGGAGGAAAAAATGGATAATAAAAATATTTTAGTAGTAGATGACGAAGTAGAAATAACGGAAGCCATAGAGATATATCTACGAAATTCGGGATATAAGGTGTTTAAGGCTTTCGATGGTTTGGAAGCTTTGGATATACTAGAGGAAAATAATATAGACTTAATAATAATGGATATAATGATGCCTAAGCTGGATGGTATGAGGGCTACAATAAAGATAAGAGAGAGCAGGAATATACCTATAATAATACTCTCAGCAAAGTCCGAGGATACTGACAAGATACTTGGACTAAACATGGGAGCAGATGATTATTTATGTAAGCCATTTAATCCATTGGAACTTTTAGCAAGAGTTAATTCCCTTCTAAGAAGATGCAGTATGATTTCAAATGAATCACAAAAGACTAACAGTGGAAAGATTGTAGTTGGAGGACTTGAACTAAACAAGGAGACTAAGGAGTTCTTTGTAGATGGAAAGCTAACAAGGCTTACACCTATTGAATTTAAGATGATGAGTCTTTTAATGGAGAATCCAGGTCATGTTTTTTCATTAGATGATATATACGAAAAAGTCTGGAATGAACCAGCCTTTAACGTAGATACTGTAACTGTGCATATAAGAAGGATTAGAGAAAAGATAGAGATAAACCCAAAGGAACCAAGATACTTAAAGGTGGTGTGGGGCATTGGATACAAAATTGAAAAAATCTAATTTATTTAGGAATATAGCGTGGATAGTATTATTTTTTTCTATTACAGTTTCAATAATCTCCGGAATTGGAGCAGTAGGACAATATAGGATTTATAAAAATCCATATACAACCCATAGTTTTATAAATAATATGGCTGATTTAGATTCTACTTTGGCACGTTGTTTATATACTTTGGATGGTGAAGGAGAAGTTAACGAAAATTATTTGGAAGTTGAATTTGAAAACAGAAAAGCTATTAGAAAAGAGCAGTATGACTGGGAAATGAAAGAATTAGAATCCAGTAGTATTCGAACTGATAGCAAAGAATCATATGAAAGTATGTTATTGCAATATAAAAATGATATTAACAAAAGATATGAAGAGGATCTGAAAAATCTTGAAAAAGAATTAAGATTAAACGCACAAGAGACAGCTAATGATTTTAAAACCATATTAAATAACTTAAGTACTTTACAATTCTTTGTTAAGGATGTTAAAACAGGGAAGGTTTTAACTAATATGGAAAGTAAAATGTTAGAAGAGGTTGCCGTTACAAATGATAATGCTGATGAGTATGAAATTTTTATACAGACAGGAGTGAATTCTAGGATTTATCCTTATGCTAGCGAAAATGCAGCACTACTGTATGATTGTACACTAAATCCGTCAAATACAGGCACTATTAAAATATATAAGGCAAACAAGAATATAATAGAATCTCCAAGTGATTATATCTATCAAGCAAAATCTGAAAGTGAGAATGCTATAGGGACGGTTAAAGATATAATTATATTATGTGGAGCACTTGTAGTGTCCTCACTTATAAGCCTTGTATATTTATATAAAACAAGAAGAAATTCTACTGATGATTTTTCTTTATTAAATAAAATATATAGAAAGATTCCTTTAGAAATAAGCATTATAGCAATAATAGCTGCATGTATTATTACTTTTGAAATGATTCAATCATCTGTTTATTATTATAGTTATGGAACCACTAATAACGTGCTTTTACTATCAAGTACTTGGTTTGAAATTGTTGTGTGTGGTATTATAGTATCTTTAATAGGTATACTCATATATCTTTCTATTAGAAATATAAAAGAAGGAAAACCATATGAGTATATAAGAAACCATAGTTTAATATGTATATTAAGTAAATGGATGAATAATTTTTATCTAAATGTAAAAGGAAGAAAGTTTGTTATACTAAATCTTGTGTTATCATTAATATGGATAGGAATTGCGATGGTATTCTTCTATCAAAGTTACTACTCTACCATTGAGTTTATGATAGTTGGAGGCGTTATGCTAGTCATATATGTCATTGCAGTTATGGCTTATTGGTTCAAAATGGATAAGTGCATGATAAATATATATATGGCATCCTCTAAAATAAGGCAGGGAGATTTTCATCAGAATATAAAGGAAGAGGGACCAGCTACTTTAAGGCTAACTGCTGAGAATTTAAACAATATAAAGGACGGTCTTGAGAAGGCTATAAATAGTGCTACTAGAAACGAACAGCTTAAGACAGAGCTTATAACTAACGTTTCCCATGATTTAAAGACACCTCTTACTTCTATAATAAACTATATAGATCTTTTAAAGGATGAAAATGCTACAGAGGAAGAGAAGAAAAAATATATAGATATAATAACTAAGAAATCTGCAAGATTAAAGATTCTTATAGAAGATTTATTTGAGGCTTCAAAGGCAGCATCAAGAACTATGGAATTAAACATGGATAAGGCAGACATAGTGTCACTAGTACGTCAGACTTTAGGTGAATTTGAAGAGAAGATATCAAATTCCAATTTGAAGTTTGTGGTGAAACTTCCAGAGGAAAAAGCCTATGTAAACATAGATGGAAAGAGGACTTGGAGAGTTTTGGAGAACCTTCTTTCGAATATACTAAAGTATTCCATGGACAATACTAGAGTTTATATAGAAGTTATACCTACAGAAGAAGATGTAAAGATAGTAATGAGAAATATATCTGCATTTGAGATGGACTTCAATGAAGAGGACATACTAGAAAGATTTAAAAGAGGTGATGGCTCAAGGCATACCGAAGGGTCTGGACTTGGACTTTCTATAGCAAAGAGCTTAACTGAACTTCAGGATGGAACATTCAAGATAGATATAGATGGAGACTTATTTAAGGTTACAGTTACTTTCAAAAAATATGTGGATAATATGAAAGCTGAATAAAAAACTATATTAATTACAAAGAGCCTGCTCATAAGATGAAAAATCATTTTTGAGTAGGCTCTAATTTTAGTTTTGTGGAAATAATAGTCATATTATTTAAAAAAAACTGTAAATATATTATAATACTGAATTATAGATGTTTATAAAGTAGTATTTACGAAAAGGAGATGATATAAATGCCAGGTGCTGATTTGACAAAGCATGCTCTTGCTGACGGACTAAAAGAAATGATGCAGACTATACCTCTTTCCCATATTTCAATAGGTGACATATCAAAGCACTGCAATATTAGCAGGAACACTTTTTATTATCATTTTAGGGACAAGTTCGATTTAGTAAATTGGATTTTTTATACGGAAATAACCCCCAAAATCAGCAACGTAGTTGATTTATTTCACTGGGCTGATGGTCTTACAGAACTGTGCCTTTATATGCAGGAAAATCGTAAATTTTATATAAACGCAATTCGTACAGAAGGACAAAACTCCTTTAGTGAATGCCTTATGGAATATTACAAGATATTAATTAAAAATATACTAGAGGAATCCAATAAGGCCTTGAGCCTTTCTGAATTTGATATTGAAGCCATATCTAAATTTTACTCCTATGCTTTAGTTGGAAGTATAATTGAGTGGGCAAAGGATGGAATGAAAACTGATCCTGCTCATCTTATAAAGCTTCTTGAGAAAACTATCAATGGAAGTTTGTTTCAAAAGGTAGCATCATCTATAGAGGAAAGTTCCAAATAGCAATTAAAATCAAATATCAGATATACTTGGATTATTCCTCTAAAGTTAGATGCCTTTTATGAAGTATAGTTTCTTGAATAAAGCTGCAGTCACGATAAAAATCATATAGTATAATTGGAAGATTTCCAGTAATACGACTTTTGCAGATTTCTTCATAGCGGCTATTTTCATAATCATTAAAGGTATCAGGACCATCCATATATACCCCGAAAAGACATCCTAGATTTATCATATCCTTTAAATAAGTTTCCTCAGATTCTAGATTTTTAAAAGTATTATAATGTTTGCAAAAGCCATAGAGAAGATGCGCTTTTCTTAAGTTGTTGAATAGATCTGTAGTTATTTTTTCTTTATCTTGTTTTACAAAGATTACAATATTTTTTGAAGCTTTAAGCTCATTTAACATATCACTGCTTAAATTATCCATGGCTATATTGAAAAAGAAGGTGGATTCTTTTGAAAGCAAAGTTAGAGCTAAAGCTTTTTTTATTTGGGAATCTTCTCTTAAGTTGTCTACTATGAAGGCATAGACACCAGAAGCTTTATAATTTAATAATTTATTTTCAAATAGAGAATTGTCTTCTATCATATGTTCATCAAGGATTTGAATCCACATTTCAGGTTTTTCACCTACAGCGTAAAGTCCTTGAATCTGTTTTGCACCTATAGTAAATGATGAAATCCCCAAATTCAAACCCACCATTTTTATAATATTTTCATCCACATTTTCAAAAGCTCCTTTAATTAAAGGAAGATACATATTATTTGAGTTATGAGCTATGGATTTTGCTAGACCGAAAAATTCCTTTTGAACAGGACTTTTTGAGAAATAAAGTCCCAAATCTATAGAATTTCTAAGACTTCTATTAGTACCTGTCTTTATATCCCTTATTATTTTTGAAGCCATGGTTTCCGCCAGAGTTCTTATAAGAAATTGATTCGTTGACATCTCTATCATCCTTTATAATAATTTTCTTCTCCTAAATTTTAGTATACATTTCTCTATAGTAGTATGTACAAAATGCTGTATGTGTTTAATTTTTGGTCAAATAGAGGTGTTTGTACTGATTTTAAACAAATCCTGATTTTTGTCAAATGAAACCTAAAGTTTCCTGTGTTATCATTTGGGTAAAGTGAATTATAAAGTGTTGTAAGGGGGAGACAAGAATGTTAGAAAAAACATTGAGAGAACATGTAGAGGAGTTTGGGCTTAAAAAAGCACTTAACTATCTTGATAAGGACCCAGATACAAATATGGTTAAACTTTTAAATTGGGCTGATAAATTTGACAGATATGATACCTTTGAACCTCAGAGAAAAATGCTCCATGAAATCCTTGAGGATAAGGATAATAATTGGTATAGGTTAATTAAGAGTTTGTGGACTGACATTGATGATGGGGTGAGAAAAACATTTTTTGAAAACTTCATTATTAATGCAGGTATTCAAGGTTGCCGTCATGAAGAGGAGAACAGACAGAAGCTTGGATGCAGTATTCCGTGGGCTATACTTATGGACCCTACCAGTGCTTGTAATTTAAACTGTATAGGATGCTGGGCTGCTGAATATGGAAATAAACTAAATATGTCTTATGAAACACTAGATAGCATCATAAGACAAGGAAAAGAGCTTGGGACTTATATGTATATATATTCTGGCGGAGAGCCTCTTGTAAGAAAGAAAGATATAATACGTCTTTGTGAAGCGCATCCTGATGCTATGTTCCTTGCATTTACAAATGCAACTTTAATTGATGAAGAGTTCGCAAATGATATGCTTAGAGTTAAAAACTTCGTGCCTGCAATAAGTGTAGAGGGCTTTGAAGAAGCTACTGACTTTAGAAGGGGACAAGGAACCTACAAGGCAGTATGCAAAGCTATGGATATATTAAAGGAAAAGAAACTACCATTTGGTATATCATGTTGCTATACAAGTCAAAATACTGAAGTAATAGGTAGCGAGAAGTATTTTGATGATATGATAGAAAAAGGAGCTAAATTTGCATGGTTCTTTACCTATATGCCAGTTGGAAATGCCGCTGTACCTTCACTTATGGTAACACCAGAACAACGTGAGTTTATGTACCATAAGATTCGTGAATTTAGAAAAACAAAACCAATATTTACAATGGATTTCTGGAATGATGGAGAATATGTTGATGGATGTATAGCTGGAGGACGTAGATATCTTCACATAAATGCAAATGGAGATATAGAACCTTGTGCATTTATACATTACTCTGATTCAAATATCCATGAAAAGACTTTACTAGAAGCATATCAGTCACCACTTTTCATGGCATATCACAACAATCAACCATTCAACTGCAATCATCTTCGTCCATGTCCATTACTAGATAACCCTGGAGCACTAGCTAATGTTGTTGAAATATCAGGAGCAAAATCTACTGACCTAGAAAGTCCTGAAGATGTTTATGAGCTTTCAGCAAAGTGTAAAGAAGCAGCAGAAAACTGGAAAATAACTGCAGATCGTTTATGGGAAACATCTCATCCATGCAGCACATGCGGAGCATGTTGTAATAAATAATACTAAACTTAATAAAAGCAAAATCCCCCTGAACATATTTTTGTGCTCAGGGGGATTATTTTATTTACAAAAATACAATATTTGTAAAATATATAATATAAATATGCTTTTATCTAAAAAGTATTGCAAGGATATTTTAGATAAAGGCAGATAAGTTAGTAAAGTTTTTCTGTTCCTTTCTTCTAATTCTCGAGGTTATTTTCCACTATGTGCAAGAAAAGTTTTATAAAAAAACTCATAAAAAATATAAAAATACTATTATTAAGGTTCTTTAGTCATACCTCCCCTAATGAAAGCATAATTATAAACAAACTAAAATTAAGAATAATTTAATAGGGAGGGTCATTATGAAAAGAGGCGTAATCGCCTTAACTTTAGCCTTAACACTATGTACAACATTATTCGCTGGATGTGGCGGTGATAAAGATGAAGGAAAGAAAACTACTGATAGTGACGTTATCAAGATAGGAGTCTTTGAACCATTAACAGGTGAAAATGGCGGAGGAGGATCCCAAGAGCTTGATGGAATTAAGTACGCGAATAAGGTTTATTCAGAGGTACTTGGAAAAAAGGTTGAGCTTGTGGTAGTTGACAACAAATCAGACAAAGGAGAAGCTACAACAGCAGTTACTCGTCTTATAGAAAAAGAAGGAGTTTGTGCTATTTTAGGTTCTTATGGTTCAGGAGTTTCTATAGCTGCTGGAGATATAATTAAGAAAGCTGGAATACCTGCTATAGGATGTTCTTGTACAAACCCAATGGTTACTCAAGGAAATGATTTTTATTTTAGAGTTTGCTATTTGGACCCATTCCAAGGAACTGTTATGGCAAACTATGCAATTCAAAAGGGAGCTAAGACTGCTGCTGTCATCACCCAAAATGGAGATGACTATTCAACAGGTCTTGGAAACTTCTTTAAGCAAGCCTTTGTAAAATTAACTGGTAACGATAAAGCTATCGTATCAGAAGGCGTTTTCCAAACAAATGAACAGGATTTTAACTCAATACTTACAAATGTTAAAGCTGCTAACCCTGATGTAATATTTGCACCTTCATCAGTTGCGACAGCTCCATTAGTTATCAAACAAGCTCGTGCCCTTGGAATAACTTGTCCAATAATGGGTGGAGATACTTGGGAGAACCCAGCTATCATAGATGTTGCTGGAAAAGATGCTGAAGGCGTTGTAGTATCTACATTCTTTGATGAAAATGATAAAGCTGCTACGGCAGAAGCTAAGAAGTTCGTTCCAGGAATAAAGAAGGAATTCACACAATATCAAAGCATTATACCAGCAGTTTCTGCCCTAGGATATGACGCTTATATCGTTTTACTAGACGCTATAAAGAGAGCTGGATCTACTGATGGTGAAGCTATACGTAAGGCACTTGTAGAGACTAACGGTTTTGAAGGTGTTACTGGTGCTATAAGCTTTGACCAAAATGGAGATGCAAAGAAGAATTTAGCTGTTATTAAGGCTGTAAAAGACGGCAAGTTCACATATCTTGATACAGTAAAAGTTTCACAATAATCTGATTTAAAGCATAAGGGTGGTGGAGCAAGACTGCTATGCCACCCCTTCGGATTAAATAATTAGGGGGGAGTGCTATAGAATATGATGACCTTTGATATTTTTATGCAGCATTTTGCTAATGGGATATCCCTAGGAAGTTTGTATGCCCTTATTGCCATAGGATATACCATGGTGTATGGAATACTCAGGCTTATAAACTTTGCCCATGGAGATATTTTCATGATGGCTGGATATTTTATGATATTTACAATGGTAAATTTCAGTCTGCCATGGTTTATTGCCATTCCAGTAGTTATAATTCTTACAGTAGTTTTGGGAGTTGTTACAGAGAGATTTGCATATAGACCATTGCGTGATGCACCTCGTATGTCAATTATGATATCAGCCATAGGTGTATCATTCTTACTAGAAAATTTAGCAACATATCTTTTTACAGGAGTTCCAAGAGGATTTCCACAGTTAAGTGCATTAGCTAATATAGTAACCATAGGAAAGATTTCGTTGCCTATGGGATCGTTAGTTACACCAATTGTTACGGTTATACTTCTAATAATTCTTTTATATATCGTAAACAAAACAAAGATAGGAATGGCTATGAGAGCTGTTTCTAAGGATTTTGAAACTGCCCGCCTTATGGGAATAAAGATAAATAAGGTTATAGCAATAACTTTTGCTATAGGCTCATTCTTAGCAGCTGTTGGAGGAATATTTTGGGGTACAAAATATCCATCCATCTACCCACTTATGGGTGTAATGCCTGGACTAAAATGTTTCGTAGCTGCTGTATTTGGGGGAATTGGCAGCATTCCAGGAGCTGTTCTTGGAGGATTAGTTTTAGGACTTGGAGAAACCATGTTAGTTGCTTTCTTGCCTACATTAACTGGGTATAGAGATGCATTTGCATTTATATTATTAATAGTAATGCTTCTTGTTAAGCCTACAGGACTTTTAGGCGAAAAAATTACAGATAAGGTGTGATGATAAATGAAAAAAAGAAATAAAATCATATATTCTGTTTTACTCATTGCAGCTGCTGTAACAGTGCTAATTTTGGTGGACAATAATATAATAGGCAATGCATATGTAAAACGTATTTTAAATTTGAGTGCAATTTATGCCATAGTCAGTGTTTCTATGAATTTAGTAAATGGATTTACGGGACTATTTTCGCTTGGACAAGCTGGATTTATGGCAATAGGTGCGTTTACTGTAGCTGTATTCACAGTACCAGTAGAGCTTAGGTCTTCAATATTTTATATAAAGCCTATGTCACCATGGCTTATAAATATAGAACTGCCTTTCTTTGCAGCTTTACTGCTTGGGGGAATTATATCAGCATTGGCAGCTCTTATAATAGGGTGGCCAGTTTTAAGACTTAAGAGTGACTATCTTGCTATTGCAACATTAGGGTTTTCAGAAATCATAAGAATAACTTTCACAAATACGCAAAGTATAACAAACGGTGCTTTAGGGATAAACCGTATTCCTGGGATAAAGACCATGTGGCTTCCTTTTGGAGTGGCCGCCATATGTATAGGAATAATGCTGCTTTTGATAAATTCTTCTTATGGACGTGCTTTTAAGGCTATTCGTGAGGATGAAGTGGCAGCAGAGGCTATGGGAATAAACCTTGCAAAGCATAAGGCATTATCTTTTGCAGTAAGTGCTTTCTTTACAGGAATAGCAGGTGGATTATTTGCTTCACTTCTAACTACGGTAGATCCAAAACAGTTCTACTTTACACTAACCTACAATTTCCTTCTTATGATAGTGCTTGGAGGGCTTGGAAGCGTAACTGGAACTATCATAGCATCTTTTGTAGTAACTATGGGACTTGAATGGCTTCGTTTCTTTGATGAATCTTTAGTCCTATTTGGAATGAACATTCCTATATTCAGAGCAGGACTAAGAATGGTTGTATTCTCAATACTACTCATGCTGGTGGTTTTGTTCTACAACAAAGGAATCATGGGGAACAAAGAGTTCTCATGGGATAGAGTTGCAGACTGGTGCAGAAGAGTAAAGGGAAAGTTTTCAAAGACACCGTTCAAAGGAGGTAGTATAGATGGCTAATAATATATTAAGGGCTACTGATATTACCATGCAGTTTGGTGGTGTTGTAGCAGTGGATAATTTTTCCCTAGAAGTTAACGAAGGAGAAATTGTAGCTCTTATAGGACCTAATGGAGCTGGAAAGACTACAGCTTTCAATGTTATAACAGGAGTTTATGCACCTACAAATGGAGAGATTGCTTTTAAGGAAAATGTGATAATCAGAAACCACCCTAGGGGAGCGGTAAAAAAGATATATAAAGGTCAAAATGGGGAGATTTATGATAAAAAAACTGTTATAAGAAAGACTCCTGATGAGATAACTCGTCTAGGGGTTGCGCGTACTTTTCAAAATATAAGACTTTTTAAGGATTTAACTGTATTTGAAAATGTGCTTATAGCAAAGCATATGAGATCTAAGGCAAATTTCCTTTCAGCAACATTTAGGATTAATCATAAAGAGGAGCAGAAGATGAGGAAAGAATCTATGGAACTTCTTGAGATACTTGGTCTTGCTGGAGTTAAAAATCATATAGCTAGTTCGCTTCCTTATGGGCAGCAAAGGCATCTTGAGATAGCTAGAGCTTTAGCTACAGAGCCTACCCTTCTCCTATTAGATGAACCAGCAGCTGGAATGAATCCACAAGAAACAGATGAGCTTACAGCATTCATAAAGGATGTACGTGACAAATTCAAATTGACTGTATTTATGATTGAGCACCACATGGATCTTGTTATGGAGATTTCTGAAAGGATTTACGTCCTTGACTTTGGAAAGATGATTGCATCAGGAACACCAGCAGAAATCCAAAATAACAAACGTGTAATAGATGCTTATTTGGGGGTGGAGGAAGATGAGTGATAAGATTTTATTAGACCTTCAGAATCTCAGTGTGTCTTATGGGGGAATTAAGGCTGTTAAAGGTATAAATCTAGAGGTTCCAGAAGGAAAGGTTGTTACTCTTATAGGGGCTAATGGTGCAGGAAAAAGTACAATCCTTCGCTCTATAGTAGGGTTTGTAAAGGCTTCCGGTGGGTCTATAAAATTTGATGGAGAAGAACTCACAGGGAGGTCTACCAATGAAATTGTAGAGAAAGGGATAACTTTAGTTCCGGAAGGAAGGCGTGTATTCCCTAACCTTACAGTGCTTGAGAATTTAAGAGTAGGAGCTTATATGAGAACGGACAGCTTAGATGAGGATATCAAGTGGATATATGAACTTTTTCCAAGGCTTCAAGAAAGATCATGGCAGATGGCGGGAACACTTTCAGGTGGTGAGCAGCAGATGCTTGCTGTTGGTAGAGCTCTTATGAGTCGACCTAAACTTATAATGATGGATGAACCATCTTTAGGACTTGCTCCTCTTGTGGTTCAAGGCATATTTGAAATAATCAAGAAGGTAAACAAAGAAGGAGTTACAATACTTCTTATAGAGCAGAATGCTAACTTAGCATTGAAAACTGCAGATATAGGTTATGTTATGGAAACAGGAAATATAACTTTAAAAGGAACGGGGCATGAACTCTTAAATAATGAATCAGTTAAGGCTGCATATTTAGGAAAGTCTCGAAAGAAATAAGCTTATTAAAGCAGTTAAGTAGATTAATATTCATAAAGATAACCAATAATATAGTTTAAGGAGGATAGCTAGAAACTATGAAATGTACTGTTGTTTAAAAAATAATTGTACATTTTAATTAGAAAGGCTATCCTTTTTTACATTTTTAAGAACATAGTTTATAATTACTTTGTATTTTAAATGTTTTAGTTTATAATAAAAGAATTGAATATAAAAAATTAAGAGGTGTTTTATGGAGATTTTAGAATTTATAAAAGCCATAGCCTTCGGAATAATCCAAGGTATAACAGAGTGGCTTCCGATCAGTAGTACAGGTCACATGATACTAGCAGATGAGTTCATAAAGTTAAATTTCTCGGACCTTTTTGTAAGTACTTTTTTGGTAGTAATACAATTTGGATCGATTTTAGCAGTATTGTTTTTATTCTTTAAAAAGTTGAACCCATTTGATACGACAAAGACTAAGAGAGAAAGAAGAGAGACTGTAGATCTATGGTTTAAGGTAATTGTAGCAGTTATACCCTCGGGAATAATTGGGGTTCTATTTGATGATAAAATAGATGCAATGTTCTATAACGCAACAACTGTTTCACTTACACTTATAATTTATGGAATTTTATTTATAGTTATAGAAAATAGAAATAAGAGACCCACAACAACAAATATTCCTGAGTTAACATATAAAACTGCTATATTAATAGGTATGTTCCAGATGCTTGCCTTAATTCCGGGTACATCAAGATCAGGAGCCACTATAATAGGAGCAACTATTCTTGGATGTTCGAGATTTGTGGCAGCGGAATTCTCATTCTTCTTAGCCATACCAACTATGCTTGGAGCTAGTGCTTTAAAATTAGTTAAAGCAGGTTTTGCATTCAGCGGACTTGAATGGGCAATCCTTTTGACAGGTTCAGTTGTAGCGTTTTTAGTTTCTGTATTTGCTATAAAGTTCCTTATGGATTACATAAAGAAACATGACTTTAAGGCATTTGGATACTATAGAATCGTATTAGGAATAATAGTACTTGCATATTTTTATTTCTTAAAATAATAAGTTATCCCTTGAGCGTTTTATGTTCAAGGGATAATTTATATTGTAGATTATGCATTGGGAATTAATATTTTGATCCTAAAATATACTAAGAACAAAAAGATGAAGAAAAGAATAAGCATATTTAGAAATAAAAAACTAATTTTATTTTCATTGAATATTAGCCTTAAAATTTTAACATACTATAAAAGAACCTCTAGAAAAACAAGTTTTTATATCAAGAATTAGATTATTAAATCCACAAAGGGAGGGAGTAGGGATTTAGATATTTCAAGTCTTAAACCTCATTTTGCACATATTTAAAAATAGTCTTATTTTTGAAACATCAAAAATCCTAAAAAAAATGCACAAAAAGTGTTGACACTGGAGATAATAATCTATATAATACTACTTGTCGCTGAAAAACGACACGGTGAAAAACAAAACACCAAAAATAATAAAATAATTTGAAATAAGTGATGCTAATTAAGTGAAAACTAAAGAGCAAAACAAGTTTTAATAATTTTATAGTTCTTTGAAAATTGCACATAGAAAACTAATACTATTCTTTGTAACAAAAGAAATATTACAATCTTCAAACGCATGAAGAAAGTGATATGAAACTTCTAGAAGATATTCTGATGGATATTTTTTAAGAAGAGTGAAAATAACAAGAAGCAAGTAATGCAAGGAAGCGAAGGAGCGAGGAACGGAGTTTACTGAGGTAAGTGAGTACCACAGCGACGAGCTGACGAGGCAGGAC
>JALEZF010000087.1 GCA_022773025.1 Clostridium sp.
CCAAGAGGAATACCATTACTTTATGTTGGTGAAGGAATAAATGAAGGAGATGTTGTTGGATTAAATATCTTTAGCTTAATTGATGGCAGAAAGCTCTATGAGCTTAGTGGATGGGATAGTAATGCCTACAGGGGATGGCCAGCTTTTGATTCATCACCACTTGTACATGGAGCAACGGATACGGTGATTGATGGTGGAGAAAATGGGCTTTTATATATTATGAAATTAAATACAAATTATGATGAGAAAGCTAACAGCATACCTATTGATCCGAAAATAACTAAGTATAGATATAGAGCATAACATTCCATATTTATATACAGGAACAGAAGTTGATATACAGGGATCAAAAGGTGCATCTACTCTTAAAAAGATAAATGGACTTACAGGAGAAGCAGTATGGTCAAAGAAAATGCAGTGTGAATCTCTTATAGGAAATGATCCTGTAAATGGAGGGCTACTTGCAACAAATATAGTTGGGAAAAATAAATTATCAGATAGAGTCATATTTTCTCTAGCTAGATATAAAGGATTCAATAGAGGGGCAGTAATTGCTATGGACAAGAAGTCTGGAAGAATCATTTGGGAAACTGACTTAGACAATTATATGTGGTCTTCGCCAGTAGATTTTTATGATGAAGAGGGCAATGGGGATATAATACAGTGTGACTCTGTTGGAAATATGTTTTTAATGGATGGAGAAACAGGAAGGATACTGGACAAAGTAAACCTTGGCTCAAACATAGAATCATCACCAGCAATTTTTAATGATATGGTGGTGGTAGCAACTAGAGGTGGCCTTATGTGCGGTGTAAAGATAAAGTAATATTGCCATGATTCTTTCAGTTAAAGTTATAGTTTGATATAATCTATATTAAAGTAATTTATGAAAGAAGTGTTTTACATGGCTCAAAAAACTAAGGTACAAAAGCCTAAATTTATAGATGAATTTGAAGAAGTAGATAAAATATATATAGATGACTATTTAGACAAGATACAAAATAAATTAATCAAAAACTGTACAACATCTGAGATATGTGAAAGGGGAGTTGAAATAGATTCCTGCATATTCAAAAATGTTGTATTTGAAGAGTGTGAATTCCCTAATGTAGATATCATAGATTGTAGATTTGAAAACTGTGACTTATCCAACGTTATGTTTTCAAGTGCCAGTATGAAGAGAGTGGAATTTGTAGGATGTAAGCTTATAGGAGCCAAATTTGATGAAAGTAGCTTAAAAGATGTTTTATTTGAAAAGGTCATAGGAAAGTATGGTAACTTTTCCTTCTCTAAGCTTCAATCAGTAAGCATAGTTGAAAGTAATTTTAATGAGGGGACTTTCCAAGAAGTGAAGCATAAAGCATTAACTTTTACAGATACAGATTTGAGAGATGGATATTTTAATGGCACATCCCTAAGCAAAATAGATTTCACAACCTGTGATATAAATGGAATCAATGTAGACATAAAAGATTTAAGAGGAGCAATAGTAACACCAATGCAGGGGTTAGAACTTACAAGACTTTTAGGGCTTGAAATTAAATAAAAGTGTTCAATATAAATCAAAAAACTAGCAGTTTTCAAACTACTAGTTTTTTCTATCTCTTAACTATTCTAATGAGTAAGTATTTCGGTTCCGTCCTCTGTTACAAGCACAGTATATTCCCACTGAGCAGAAGGATATCCATCTTCAGTTAGAACTGTCCAATCATTATCTTCATCTATAAAGATATCAGGTGTACCCATATTTATCATAGGTTCTATTGTGAATATCATACCAGGAACTAATAGCATTCCTGAACCTTTTGTACCAACATGGGCTACGAATGGATCTTCGTGAAATTGAATTCCTACACCGTGACCACCGAATTCTCTAACTACGGAGTAACCATGACTTTCAGCATGAGTTTGAACAGCTTCTCCAATATCACCAAGGAAACCCCAAGGTTTAGCTGCTTCTAATCCTTTATCAAGGCATTCCTTTGCAACTCTAACTAGATCATCAAGTTTTTCATGGACAGGTCCTACTTTAAACATTCTAGAGGCATCAGCATAGTAACCTTTATAAATAGTAGAAACATCTACATTTATTATGTCGCCCTCTTCAAGGATTACATCTGGACTTGGAATGCCGTGGCATACCTCATCATTTATAGATGTACATACACTCTTTGGAAAACCTTCAAAATTTAAAGGGGCAGGAATTGCTCCTTGGGCTACAGTGAAATCATGAACTAAAGTGTTGATTTCTTCTGTAGACATACCAGCTTTTATGTTCTCAGCAACCAAATCAAGAATTGCAGTATTTATTCTGCAGCTTTCCTTTATGCCATTGATTTGTTCTTTATTTTTTATAAGCTCTCTAGGTGGAACAATACAACCTTTATCTCTGAAGGACTGTAACTTTTCATCAAACTCAAGGTGACAGTTTTTATACTTCTTATCACTGCCACACCAGCATTTATCATTTCTATTAAGCTTCATTTAAACATCGCTCCTTATAGCACTATATTCTTCTATTATAATACTTTTATAAAAAAATGACACTGCTCTTTAAGATTTAGAGTATAATAAATCAGAAATAGTTCAGTAAGTTAAAGGATAAAAAGGAGAATCATGTTTAAGATAGGAGATCTTCACATACATTCAATTCATTCAGATGGAAGTATGACTCCTTGTGAGCTTGTGCATATGGCAAAATTTTATGGAGTAGATATAATGGCAATAAGCGATCATAATGTAGTATCTGGAATTGATGAAGCAATTGAAGAAGGAAAACGCATAGACGTTGAAGTAATTCCAGCAGTTGAGATTTCATCTAGATATAATAATGCCAAAGTACATGTACTTGGCTATTTTAAAGATGATAGCTACAAAAATGATATGTTTAATGAAATTTTGATAAATATAAAAAGGGGACAGATAGATAATGTAAAATTAAATGAATATGAGATAGATGAGTTTTTGAGGAGAAGCAGTCTTATAAGGAAGAATAAAAAACTATCATTAAAGATTAAAGCTGCCATAAAAATATATATGGCAGCTTTGTTTTTGATAAATCAAATTTGGAGATTTGACCATTTATCTAAAAATTCTTTTGGATCTTTTTTAAAGGATGCTTCCACATCTTGAGAATAGCCTAAGATGGTTTTAGGACAGTGGGTAGAAATATAATTAAGAAGATCATCTAAATTATCTTGAAAGTTGTAGTATTTTACTGAACAATGAACTCTATTAGATAGCATAAAATATATTTTGTGACTTTTAAAGATACATTTATCCTTATACATTTTATCAGGTTTTTTATATATCCATACTAATTCAGAAAGTGGAATAGCTGACACAAGAGAATCACTTATTATCACTAGATAATGTTCAGTAATGGTGATAGGACCGCTAACATATATAGAATCAGAAAGCAGCTCTGTATCAATCTCCTCATAAATAAGATCAGGATATACATTTGAAAATCCATTTAAACTGTTTAGAATCTTACTGTTTTGAATTGAACTATGTATAAATAATGTGAAGGATATTGCAAATAGTATAAGGGAAATTATTATAGGTTGAGATGCTGAGTCAAGAGGAGACATAACCTTAACATAATTTTTAAATACTAAAGAATTAAGCTGAGCATCTGAAAATCCCTTATCTTTTAAATTATCTTTAATGAGAGATAGTTTATCTTCGCTGAGTTGACTTACTATTCCTCTTAATGTGTAGCTTGAAGGTGATTCATCAATGAACTTTTTGAAATCAGAATCACCTAAATTAGCTATTATTATCTTGTTATCAAAGCTTAAGGCAACATAATTTCCGTCATCAAATTCTCCAACTTTTGTACCTAGATTACTAGAGCGAACATACTCAGAGGTATTGAGAGCTTCTATATCCGATAAAGTAATCTTTACATATTTATCCTTAAGTTTTGAGGATGAATAAGAAAGAGAGTCATTAATTATCATTGGAGAAGTGTAATTTTTATTGAATAGGGATAGTCCGGAGAAAAGTATAGACAATGAGAAAAACAGGGATATTGAGAAAACTATGCTTCGTTTAATCGTATTTCTTTTATAATTATAAATAAAAAATGAATCTTCCATGGCAAAAACTAACCCTCCTGAAAATGGATTTAAGATAAGCGTAGCAAACTAGAGCGCTTGTGTCAATAATGTCCATATTTTAAAATATCTATATAAATCAAAAATAAAAATTTCACTATGCAATATTGTGAGATTTTTTAGTGGAATAATGATAAAAAAGAAAAAAATACATAAGATTGTGCTTTACAATTAATGGATAAAGTTTTTAAATTATATTATAAGGGCAAATATATTATAAGGAGGCAAATATCATGATTATAGGAATTCCAAAAGAGATTAAAGCAAATGAAAATCGCGTGGCTATTACACCGTCAGGAGTGACAGATTTGGTTAATGCAGGACATGAAGTTTATATTGAAAAATCAGCGGGACTTGGAAGTGGGTTTACTGATGAAGAGTATTTGGATGAGGGAGCTAAAATTCTTAATACACCAAAGGAAGTCTATGATATCTCTGATATAATTATGAAAGTAAAAGAACCATTACCTCCAGAATACAATTTATTTAAAGAAGGACAAACTATATTTACCTACTTTCATTTAGCACCTGAGCCAGAATTAACAAAGGCTCTACTAAAAAAGAACATCACAGCTATTGCTTATGAGACAGTTCAGCTTGATAATAGGTCACTTCCACTTTTAGAGCCCATGAGTGAAGTGGCAGGAAGAATGTCAATTCAGGTTGGAGCAAGACTTTTAGAAAAAATAAATGGTGGCCGAGGTATGCTTTTAGGTGGAGTATCAGGAGTAGAACCTGCAAAAGTAGTCATAGTAGGAGGCGGAACTGTTGGAATTAATGCTGCTAAAATGGCTGTTGGACTTGGAGCGCAGGTGACCGTCATAGACATAGTGCCAGCGAGACTTGCATATTTAGATGACATATTTGGAGGTAGAATTATAACTTTGATGTCTAACAAATATAATATAGCTAAAAGTGTTAAAGAAGCAGACTTGGTAGTGGGGGCAGTTTTAATACCAGGAGCCAAAGCTCCAAAGCTAGTTACAGAGGCTATGGTAAAATCCATGAAATCTGGTTCTGTTTTAGTTGATGTAGCCATAGATCAGGGGGGGTCAATAGAAACTATAAATAGAATAACAACTCACGAAGATCCTTATTTTATAAAATATAATGTTGTGCATTATTCAGTTGCCAACATGCCAGGAGCAGTACCAAGGACATCAACATTAGCTCTTACAAATGCAACTATGCCCTATGCATTACAGATAGCCAATAAGGGTGCAGGGAAGGCGATGAAAGAGAATAAAGCACTTCTAAAGGGATTAAACACTTATAGAGGAAAGGTTACCTATAAAGCTGTAGCTGATGCTCAAGGATTAGAATATACTCCTGCATCAGAATTCGGATTCTAAAAATAAATAAATCAAAAATCCCGTTCTAAAATCATAGAGCGGGATTTTT
The DNA here is from genome assembly GCA_022773025.1 of Clostridium sp. Lineage (GTDB taxonomy): Bacteria > Bacillota > Clostridia > Clostridiales > Clostridiaceae > Clostridium_X. The sequence goes on from JALEZF010000087.1 coordinate 5,523, forward strand.
AACTATAAATTATTATTTAGCAAATCTAGTAAACCTAATACAATCCTAGATGAATTGTTTGCAGCTATTTTTTCAAACTCATCATAATCAATTTCAGCGTTATTGTCAGCATTATCGGATATGCTTCTTATCACCAGAAATGGTATCCTATTTATTGAAGAGACATGAGCAATAGCAGCGCCCTCCATCTCTACACAACAAGGATTATATTGTTCAATAATGAAAGATTTCAAATCCAAATCTGAGATAAAAGCATCTCCTGTAACAATCCTTCCCAGGTGATAGTTGTAGCCTTTAAAATTAGATGCTCTGCATACCTTAATAGCTAATTGAATTAATTCATCATCAGCTTTAAATGATTCCATAAAAGGAAAGCATGTTTTCATTTGAACTTTTCTTACGTCATGATATGTCAGATCTTCTGAAATAACAGTATCACAAAGCCTCACCTTGGGATTTAAGCTTCCTGCAATTCCTGTGTTTATGATTTTATTTACATGGAATTTATCAATTAGTATTTGTGTGCAACATGCGGCATTTACTTTGCCAACACCACAAGATACTAATATTAAATCTAAATTTTTATATTTAGTCACATAAAAGTGGAAACCTGCATAGTTTTCTTCAATAAATGTGGATAAACTATCCGTTATCATTTCTATTTCAATAGTCATAGCTCCTATTACTCCAATAACGCTCATGTAGATTTAATACCTCCTATAAAAGCATGATATTGTTATCAGCACAAATTTCTATCATTTCATCACTCCATAAGGAAGCTTGCACCTCTCCTATGTGAGCCTTTCTTAAAAAGAACATGCATATTCTTGATTGCCCTATGCCTCCACCCATGGTGTAAGGGAGCTTGCCATTTAATAAAGCTTGATGGAATTTTAGATGTTTCCTGTTTTCACAATGAGATAGCTCAAGCTGTTTTAGTAGTGTTTCTTCATCAACTCTTATTCCCATAGAAGAAAGTTCGATAGAAGTATCAAATAGAGGATAATAGAATAAAATATCTCCGTTTAAACTCCAATCGTCATAGTCAGGGCTTCTTCCATCATGTTTTTCACCGGAAAGAAGGGTACAGCCTATCTGCATTAGGAATACAGCACCTTTATCACGAGCTATTGCATGTTCTCTCTCTTTTGGAGAAAGCTCAGGATACATATCCTCAAGTTCTTGAGTTGTTATAAAAGTTATTTCATCAGGAAGAATTTTTTCAATTTCAGGATAAAGAGAATGAATGTAGTGTTCAGTATCCTTAAAGGTTTTATAGATGTTTCTTACGGTATCTTTTAGAGTATCCATAGTCCTATCTTCTTTTTTTATTATCTTTTCCCAATCCCATTGATCCACATAAATTGAATGAAGATTATCCAAATCCTCATCTCTTCTTATGGCATTCATATCAGTGTAGAGGCCTTCGTAGGTAGAAAAACCATAACTTTTTAAAGCGCGTCTTTTCCACTTTGCTAGAGAGTGAACTATTTCAACAGTTGTATTTGGAACTGATTTTATATCAAATTGAACAGGTCGTTCAACACCGTTTAGATTATCATTCATACCAGAGTCTTCTGTTACGAATAGGGGAGCTGAAACCCTTGTTAGATTTAGGGATTTAGCTAGGGATTCTTCAAAAAAATCCTTTAAATGTTTAATTGCAATTTGTGTTTCTTTTACGTCTAGTATGCTTTTGTAGTCGTCAGGTAGTGTTAATAAGTCCATAATTTGTTTCATAAATATTACCTCCATTATAAATATAGTTTTTATAAATGCTTTTATAAAATAAAAAAACCTTTCATCCTATAAAAAATATAGGACGAAAGGTTAATATACTTCCGTGGTACCACCTATGTTAGCACATGCTCACTTTATCAATGCCAAATTCGAATTTCAAATCTGAGATTGTCCCATTGTAACGGTAGGGTCCCGTCTAAGTCTACTATCTAAAAGATTTCGGTTAGAAACTCAAGGATGTTATTCATACAAGCTTTCGTTTGAGGTTCACACCGTCCCTCAATCGCTGAGACTACATTCTCATATTACTTCTTCCTATCAAAGTTTTTGAAAAATAAAATAAATTATATTTATTATATATTGATAAAAGTCATATGTAAAGATAAATTTGAAAATTTAATCAAGTGAAGTGGTATTCATTTGCCACTTCACTTTTGACTGAAGAGAAATCTAAAAACCAAAAACTTTATATAGTGTGGTAGTTATAAAACATATAACTATTGCAATTACAGTTGGAATTAAAAAGGCTAAAGCAGTCCATTTTAAACTTCCTGTTTCCTTCTTTATAGTCCAAAGAGTTGTAGAGCAAGGCCAGTGAAGAAGACTGAACAGCATAGTATTTAGAGCGGTAAGGTAAGTCCAACCATTGTTAAGCAGTATGGTTCTAAGAGATTCAATAGAATCGAAATCTACCATTACTCCTGTGGAAAGATACGACATTAAAATTATAGGAAGAACTATTTCGTTTGCAGGAAAACCTAAAATAAATGCTAGAAGTATAAAACCATCTAAGCCTATCAGTTTAGCAAAAGGTTCTAGAAAACCAGCAACATGAGCTAATATACTCATATCACCTATATAAATATTAGCAAAAATCCAAGTCAAAGCTCCTGCTGGAATAGCAATCATTACAGCTCTAGATAGAACGAAAATTGTCCTATCCACTATAGAGTTATAGAGAACCCTTCCGATTTGAGGCTTCCTGTAAGGGGGAAGCTCTAGGGTAAAGGTTGATGGAACTCCTTTTAAAAGCGTCTTTGATAAAAGGTAAGATACAAGAAGAGTAACTCCGATACCTATGATTACTAAGAGAGTTATAGTCAAAGCCGGGATAAAAGAAGAAACAGTCTTGTTTGATACCATAAAAAATACGCTTGATATAGCAATGATGGTAGGAAATCTTCCATTACAAGGCACAAAATTGTTGGTGATTATCGCAATTAGCCTTTCCCTGGGAGATTCTATTATACGGCAGCCTATGACTCCTGCAGCATTACATCCAAAGCCCATACACATAGTTAAGCACTGTTTCCCATGAGCACACGCTTTTTTAAATAAATGGTCCATATTAAAAGCAACTCTTGGAAGATAACCTAGGTCCTCTAACAATGTAAATATGGGAAAAAAGATAGCCATAGGTGGAAGCATTACAGCAACAACCCAAGCTAAGGTTTTATATATACCTAGGACAAATAGATTGTGAAACCACATGGGAGCTCCTAATGATATTATAAATTCACTAAGTTTTATTTCTATTTTTGCAAACAAATCTGAAAGCATTGAAGAGGGAACGTTGGCACCAGTTAAGGTAATCCAAAATACCATAGCAAGAAGCAAAAGCATTATAGGTATTCCAAAGGTTTTTGAAGTTAATATATTGTCTATCTTTTCATCACGAAGATGTTTTTTGCTCTTTTCCGTGACGAATTTAGTTTTTATTTCTTCAGCTAACTTGTAGTTTTCCTCCATGAGATATTCACGAAGATGTTCACGAGTTATAGGTAATGAGGTTTTAAATGACAGAAATTTATTAAAGATATCTTCTCCAAGAAAATCTTTTATAGAGTTCAACAATACATCGTCACTATCTAAGAGTCTCAAAGCAAGCCATCTGCTGTCTACAGAAGGGATAATTTCTTTTATAGATTCTTCTAGAGGTTTAATTTTCTCCTCAATTTCTGGATAGAGCACTCTGCGCACAGAAGAAAAGTCAGTTTTTAAAGAAACTTTTTCTATAGCTTCCTTCAGTTTGTCTAGCCCCTCGTTGCTTCTAGCTGCGGTCAATACTACAGGGATTCCAAGAAAATCTTCTATACCTTTTCTATCCACGGATATATTCTTTTTTTTAGCTTCATCTATGAGATTAATGCAAAGAATTACTTTTGGAGTAAGTTCCATAACTTGAAAGACTAAGCTTAAATTTCTTTCTAAACAGGTGGCATCTGTTACTACTATAGCAGCATCTATGTTTCCAAAACATAAAAAATCCCTTGCTACCATTTCTTCAACAGATGAAGCGAATAATGAGTAGGTCCCTGGAAGGTCTACTAAAACATAATCTTTGTCATTGTAAGAGAAATCTCCTCGTGCATTTACGACAGTTTTTCCCGGCCAGTTTCCTGTATGCTGATTTAATCCTGTTAAAGCATTAAACACTGTACTTTTGCCCGTATTAGGATTGCCAGCTAGAGCTATGACAGTTTTATTTTCTTTTTCACCTATGGTAAATATATCTTGTAACGAATTTTTCTGTACTGAGCTGTAGGTAAGTCCCATGACAGATAATACACCTCCAATTATATAAAAATTTTTAATCACAGTGAGCCTTGGCTAACTCACTGTGATTGAAAGGGATCAGGGAATGTTATGATTCGGATACGTATATAAGTGATGATTCCTCATTTCTAAGAGCAATCATGGCACCTCTGATTCTAAATACTGTAAGATTATTTTTAGGGCCTTTTCTTAGAACCTCAACCTTAGCTCCACGAGTGAGTCCTAAGGATAAGAATCTTTCCTTTAATACATCTTTTGCAGTTAAGTTTTCAATTTTTACTATTGAACCTATCTTTGCGTTACACAAAATCTCCATACTTTGTACCTCCATGTTAACCTAGACTAACTTTTGTTTCTATATATAATATGAATGAAGCTTTTTAATTGTTACTAGATTATAAAGTTAACTTTGTAGGAATATAATTAAATAAAATGGTTTAATTATGAGGTAATTATGGAGAAAGATAGATTTTATACTTTTTATAAATATATGGGCAAAGAATTTAATGATTTAAGTGCTTCGGAGGAGGACTATATAGAAATGATATATAGGCTTGGAATGGAAAGCCATGATGATGTAAGGGTTAATGAACTTGCACGAATACTACATGTGAAGCCGCCTTCAGTAACAAAGATGATAAAAAGACTAGCAGATATAGAGCTTGTAAAATACAAAAAATACGGTGCTATAATTTTGACTAGTGAGGGACATATAATTGGAGAGCTGCTTCTAAAAAGACATGAATTGATTTTCACATTTTTAAAACTTTTAGTATACAAGGAAGGCTATGAAGAGGATAAAATATTAGAAGAGACGGAGAAAATAGAACATACTATAAACAAGGAAACCCTAGAAGGTATGGGAGAACTTATGGAGTTTATGGATGATAATAAAGACGTAATGAATAGATATATGGAGTTTAAGAATCACATATCTAAAATTAATTTATAGAAAAAATAGTAAATATTAGTTGTTAATAATAGTTCTCTGATATACAATATATATGTATATGATAAGGGGAGGTATAGACTATGAAATTAATTAAAAGAAACAAACTAATAATATTGTCATTATCAATGATGTTTTTAATGGTATCTGGCTGCAGCAATTCAGCAGCTGATAATAATACAAAAAAAGAACCTGTAGATATAAAGGTTTTTGTACCTGAAGGACTACCAGCTCTAACTATGGCAAAACTTATGAAAGATAAGCCAGAGATTGCATCTGGATATAATATGATATATACTGTGGAAAAAACATCCGATAGTTTAGTGGCAAAGGTATTAAACGAAGAAGCTGATATAGCATTAGTTCCATCTACACTTCCAGCACAAGCAGCTAATAAAGATTTAGATTATAAGCTGGCAGCAACAGCTGGATGGGGTTCCTTATATGTGATTTCAAGTGAGGATATAAAGGATATATCTTCAGTTAAAGGAAAAGAAATATATACTATAGGCAAAGGCCTTACACCTGATATAGTGCTTAGATATGTATTGTCACAAAACGGTGTAGATTCAGACAAGGATGTTACACTTACTTATTTGAATGGAGCTACAGAGCTTGCACCAGCTTTTATATCAGGAAAGGCTAAAATAGCTGTTGTACCAGAGCCGATGCTATCACAAGTTTTAGCTAAAAAGCCAGAAACTAAAATAATAGCAAGTTTAAATGATCAGTGGAAAGAGAAACAAAATAGCACTTATGGATATCCTCAATCAAGCCTTATAGTTAAGGGAAGCATTGCAAAAGATCATAAAGCTTTTGTAGACAGCTTTTTAAAGGAATATGAGAAATCTATAACTTTTGCAAATGAAAAACCAGAGGAGCTTGGACAGTATAGTGAGGATTTAGGATTAACTCTATCTAAAGCATTAGCACCAAAGGTTATGGAAAGAGCAAATATAAATTATGTGTCCATAGATAAATCAAAGGATGATTATTCTAAGTATTATGACGTGATAATGAAGTTTGCTCCTAAGTCAATAGGGGGAAAGATTCCTGATGAAGGATTATACATGCAGAAATAATAAATATATATTAATATCAGTAGCCCTCATAATTTTTACATGGGGAGTTTTAGGGGAGAGTTATGACGATGTCATAATTCCCTCTATTCCTAGCACACTTAAATCTTTAGATGAAATCATAGGAAATGGAGATTTTCTTATGATTTTATTTTCATCTCTAAAAAGATTTCTAATAGCTTTCGTAATCACTATGATTTTAAGTATAGTGATATCTATATTTAGCAGAATTAATAACTTTATATATAATTTTATGATACCTATAGTAGCCTTATTAAAATCTGTGCCAACTATGGGCATAGTTATAATAGCACTTATATGGCTTAACAATGATAAAGCCCCCATACTCATAGGGTTTATAATTATTTTTCCCATACTTTATGAAGGTTTTGTAGGAGCATTAAAATCTATAGACAAGAAGCTAATTGAAATGGCTACTATGTACAAAGTCAGCAAGAAAAACATAATCAAAGATATTTATGCACCATCTATGGTTCATGGTATCCTTCCGCTGATGCCATCTGCTATGGGACTTATGCTTAAGGTAATAATAGCAGGTGAAGTATTGGGGCAGCCTGCTTATTCCATAGGAGGCAGCATGAATTTAGAAAAGATATATTTAAATACCCCTGGAGTATTTGCGTGGATAATAATAGTTATGATTGTAACGTCACTTTTTGATTTTATTATTAAGCTGTATGTAAGGAGGTCTATGAAATGGAAGGCTTAGAGAACACATATAAAGTTGTAGACCTAAAAAAGTCCTATGGAGATTTAAAGGTTCTCGATGGGATAACTATGGAATTTAAGGTGGGGAAGGTTACAGCAATTTTAGGACCCTCAGGTTCAGGAAAAACCACTATGTTTAATATCCTTATGGACAATATAAATGATTTTACTGGAGAGATTAGAGGCTTTAAGGATTGTGATATAAGCTCTATCTTTCAAGAACACAGGCTTATTCCATGGAAAAATGTATATGAAAACATGGAATTTGTACTAAGGGATAAGATTCCAAAAGAAAGCTTAAAAGAATATATAGGTAATTATTTAGAACTAGTGGGATTAAAAGAATACATAAATTATTATCCTAAGAGCTTAAGTGGCGGTATGAAGCAAAGAGTGAATATAGCTAGAGCCTTTGCATATCCTTCAGAGGTGCTTCTTATGGATGAACCTTTCAAGTCACTAGATAATAGAACAAAAAATGATATTTACAATTTGTTTAGAGAGCTTATGATGAATTCAAAGAGAGCTGTAATCCTTATAACTCATGATATAGATGAAGCTGTAGCTCTTGGCGATACCATCGTGATTTTCTCTGATAAACCTACAAAGATTAAGGCTGTTATAGGCAATAGTGAAGGAAGTAAGGTTAGTGCAAAGAAGAAAATTGAAAGTATCCTTTAAATTTTAGGAGGTATCTATGGGCAGATATTATGATGTCACTATGAAGTTAAAAAACTCCATGGCTATATTCGAAGGTGACCCAGAATTTAAGATGGAGAATTTATATAATATTAAAGAGCATGGATATAATGTGAGTAGTTTGAATCTAGGAACTCATACTGGAACTCACATAGATGCTCCAAGACATTTCTTTGAGGATGGAACTACTGTAGATTCTATACCTGTAGAAAAGCTTGTAGGAAAGGCAAAGGTATTTTTTATTGATAAAGATTCTATAGATTATGAGGATATAAAGGATTTAAACATTGAGAAACATGATAAGATTATATTTAAGACTCCAAATTCAAGATTTATAGATCATTGTGAGTTTCATAAGGATTTTACAGCTCTAACAAAAGAAGCTGCGGAATTCTTAGTGAAACAAGAAATCCATATGGTAGGCATAGATTACATGTCTATAGAAAGTTTTTATAGCGAAGATGAAAAGGTTCATGAAATCCTACTATCAAATGAAGTAGTAATACTAGAATATCTTGACCTTAGAGAAATAGAAGAGGGACAGTATGAAATAACAGCTCTTCCACTTAGAATAAAAGATGGAGATGGAAGTCCTGCAAGGGTAATTCTTAGAGAAGTTAATGGATAGAATATAAAAGTGAAAAGTTGAGGGCAACTTTTCACTTTTCTTTTAAGAAAATAGTTCTTTTAGGCTTTGTCTTAAGGGCTCTTCTATATCTTTCTCTATATTCATTGAAATAAGATTATAATCATTTACTACCTGTTTTCCTCCAACAAAGACATGTCGTACATTATCTTTAGAATCCAGTATTTTTAAATCGCAAAAACTGTTTGTATCTAGATTTCCAACAAATCCTTCACCAAATTTCAGTGGAGTAGAACCAAGAAAGTCTATTATAGATGAGTCTATAGTTCTATATTTATCTATAACAAAATCACGTTCATGAGTTATAGAAAGGTCATCATTGCTGGCCTCACCATCGGTACCGAGATATACTTTGATATCTTTTTCTAAAAGCTTAGTAATATCTGCAGAACCTGTTTTTATCCTATCATTCATTCTTGGATTTAAAACTACCTTCATATCATAACGCTTTATTATTTCTCTTTCATTGTCATCAATCCATACACAGTCTGAAAGTATCACATGGTTTAGGCTTTTGATATCACCATTTTTCAGAAGAGATTCTAAAAACTCTATTGGTCTAAGTCCATAAAGTTTTAACGATAAATCCACATCACCTTTATCCTCAGATAGATGAAATTGAATATATCTATTATGCTTAAAAGCTAGGTTTATTCCCCTTATTATTGCTTCCTTTGAAGAAGCGTGAATGCTGTGAAGAGAAGGAGCAACAGTTATAGTATTAGGATAGTCTTCATTTAGAAGTTCTAAGAAATTCTTTTCTGATTCAAGTGGAGATTCATAGTAACTCTTTTGAGAAGCTTTTTTACCCTCATAAGCATCTTCATTTATTATGTCGTAGTTCATTCTCCCAAAATATAATCGTATTCCCACATCCTTAGCGGCTCTTAAAACTTCCTTGTCCAAAGCATTCCACTTATTGCCATGGCAATAGTAAGAAACCATCACAGAGGTATCCCCTAGAAGAAGCATCCTAGAAAATGCACGCAAACATCCTAAATATATATGTTCTTCTTTTAAATTTACACTATATTTATAGATAGTATTTCTGCACCAAGTACCAAGATCCCAAGATTTATCTATGATATCTGTATATATAGATTGCTCTGGATGGGAATGACCGTTAAAGTCACCAGCGCATATGGTGTAGTTTTCATTATATTTAAAAATATGTCCTGAAAAATTTTCGGGTTCAGCTTTTGATAAATTTATCTCTTCTATAATTCCAGAAGTCATATCGGCTAAGATATAACCTCTTTTTATACCAGAATGGGTTCTTATTCTGCCACAAAAGGCTGATTTATTCCCCATAATAACCACTTCCTTCTTCTAATTACTTGCAATATGAAACAAATCTTTAAATGACATCATCGCAAGAGAACAATGCAGCACCAAAAAACGAAATTGATTTTCCGTCACTCTGAAATTCAAGTCCACATTTTTCAGCCATCTTTCCTACATCTATACAGTATGCAGAAAGGCATGCCCTAGCCTTGTCTGGATGTTTACATGGAGAATTTGTGATCTTGCTACATTCATTGCAGTAGGAGCACTTGCTAGCTACATTAAGTATGTGTTTATCAATATTTTTTCTGAAAAACTCTGTTATCTTTTGTGCATTTTCGTTGTGTTTATTTTCAACGAGCTTGATATTTTCTCTATCATCAAAGTCTTTTATAGAACCTTTTGTGGAATAAAAAATTACGTATTCATATTTCAACGCTCTTTGTTTTACTTCTTCAAAGGTACCTATATCTGGAGGACACATATAATTTCGTCCGTACATGCCGCATTTATTTTCTTCACAATATTTTCTAAAGATCGGATCAAATACAAGGTCTTTTGTGCTTAGACATTTTGCATTTGATCCACATATTTCACTAACTATTTTTTCAATTTCATATATGTTCATTGAAATACCCCCATTAATGTAATTTAGAACTTTCCAATTTATTCTTATATATATATTCTACATAATTATGGAGTAATTCTAAAGTGCAATCTTATATCTAATAATGAGATATCGGTATCATTTATTGAAATTTGAAACAAGCTTTCATTGTTAGGCTTAGCTTCTATAAATATAATATGGTTATTATACCATATTATGTATGAAAGTTATAGCGGAATAGGAGCGATATAAAACTACACAAAGAATAGTATAGAAATAATATTAATATGGCTAGGGTAGGGGCTGTATTGGCTTTTGACTAAATATAGCAAATATTATATATTTAAATTAGGATATATAACATAGAGAGAGGGATGGGTTCAAATGGAGAACAGTTATAGATTTTATTCAAACAGAGCATGCAAATATTTTCCTTGTCACGAGGTAGCAAATGAGGATGATTTCAATTGCTTATTCTGCTACTGCCCACTATATTTTTTAGAGGAATGTGGAGGAAATCATAAACTATCTAATGGGGTGAAGGATTGCAGCGACTGCATGATACCTCATGGACCAAGAGGATATGACCATATAGTAAACAAGATCGTAGATGTAAATGCAGAGAGACTTATAGAAAGCTATAAAAAAAATAATAAATAATCTGTGGGATTTATAAAAGTGCTGCGTCTAATATAATGAAAACAAGTTTATGGAGGAGAAATAGTATGAGAAAAATCGGTACGATAACAACCGCCATATCCTTTATATTTTTAGGCGTGGCACTTTTGCTGTCTAAATTTAACGGGGATTTAGCATATACATTATTTAAATTTTGGCCAATGCTTATAATAGTTTTAGGACTAGAATTCCTTTATATATCCTATAAAAATAAAGATGAAGCAAAATCATATAAGTTTAGTTTTTTAACTATTTTTGTACTTATAGTATTTTTAATAACAGATAGTGCATGGGGATTTGTAAGAACCATTGATTTTGACGGAATAAGGGCTCAGATAGAAAATTCTATAGGATATTCTAATAGCAACAAAGTAGACTTCAGAGTTGAAAAAGAACTTTCAAAAGCTAGAATGATTCTAAGAGCAAATAATGCTGACATAGATATAAAGCCTTCCAGCGACAAGAAGGTAATCTTTGATGGATATATACAAGCTAAAAACAATAAAGGACTAGATGACCCTATGAGCTACTTTAGAGAAGAAGCTGACAATCTTACTTTAGACTTTAACAGAGAGCCTATAGGGGGCATAGAGGGAACTTTATATATACCTAATGGTGTATCAATAGAGCTTATAGTAAATAATGGAAAGATTGAAAGCGATGAAGATTTGACAAATGCAGTGATGAATGTAGATTCTAAAAATGCATATGTAAATCTTAAAAACCTTAAAGAAGTACGTGTAAAGAATTCAAATGGGAATATAGAAATAAGCAATATATTAACCTCATCTATAGAAAATGTAAATGGCAGTGTAAATGTCAGTGGAAATAGTGAAAATATAGATATAGATAATAAAAATGGCTATATAACTATAGACAATAATATAAGCAGAAATGTAAAAATAAGAAGTAATACTGGAAATGTTAGATTGCGTAGCAATAGTGCCGATGCAGTACTTAAAGCTAATACAGACTATGGTACTATAAGAATGAATAGAAAAGATTTAGATGATAATAGAAAAGATTTGAATAAGACTTTTGGAAATGGAAACGGAAATATAAATATATGGACAAAATCAGGAACTATTGATATAGAAATAAAGGAGTGAGAAAAGTTTGGAGGAAGCAGAGTTAGTAAAAAAGCTACAACAAAAAGACGAAGCTGCATTTGTAGAATTTGTAAATGAGTATAAAAATAAACTTCTTTCTCTCTGCTTTTCTTATACTAAAGACTTAGGAGAGGCAGAGGACATGTCTCAGGAAGTCTTTATAGCAGTATACAAAAATATAGTCAGTTTTAGAGGAGACAGTTCACTGAAAACTTATGTGTACAGGATTGCAATCAATAAATGCCTGAGTTATAAACGAAAGAGAACTATAAAAGATTTTATAACCGATGTGGTAAAGGGAGAACCGTCCCACAAGGAAGATTTAGATGACAGGAGATTTATTCGAGAATGTATAAAGGAGCTTCCAAAAGATTTGAAAACTCCTTTAGTGCTTCATTATTATGTGGGACTTAACTACAAAGAAATATCAAATATACTGGACATAACGGAACGGGCAATTGAAGGAAGAGTATATAGGGGTAAGAAGATTTTGAAAGAAAAGCTGGAAAAAGAGGAGGTTTTATTATGGAAGAAAAAGATGAGTATTTAGAAAAGCTTCTTAGTGAATGTGGAAAAGTAAATGTCAATGAAGACTACAATATGAAACTTTTATCTAAGATTCATAGAAATGATGAAATGCAGAAACTTTCTGAGAAAAAAATAGAGAAAAAGCTTCCAAGTGTTAGAGAGAGATTATCTTTCTACAATAGAACAACTGGACTCAGCTTTGTAACCAGCGGAATAGCACTTATTGCTTTAAATATATGGGGCAGCGAGATAAATGAGATTATATTTTTGCTTAAAAATATAGCTCTTAACTTTAACAATATACTTAGATAGAGGAGGAATGAAAATTGAAAAGAAATAGTTTTTTAAATTTTATATGTGCATGTATACCTGGAGTTGGATTCATGTATAACGGATTAATAAAGAAGGGAATAAGCGTATTGGTAATGTTTATGATTGCATTAGAAGTGCCAAGTATGTTGTACATTCATTCATTGCAGCCAATATTAGCACTTCCTATATGGTTTTATAGCTTCTTTACTACATTTGATGTGTACAAGAGAATAAATAATGGTGAGTATATAGAAGACAGGGTAATAATTGGAGAAGAAACTTTAGAAAATATAATTATAAGCAAGAATTTTAGAAAGGTTATAGGTGTAGCTTTAATAGTTATAGGTGCCTTTGCTTGTATGAGAAGTATATCAGAAGACTTCAATATAATACCTCATTTTGAATATAGATTTAGAAGATATGTAGGACCAGTAGCTCTTATAGCTTTAGGATTCTTTATCCTTATGAAGAGCAAAAACCATGAAGTGAAGAAGAACGTAGAGGAAGTAGAAAAAAATAAATCACAAGAAGAAAATTCTCAATTAGAGGAAAGTAAATTACAAGAAGAAAACTAAAATTAAGACACTAGGTTTTAAGGATGATTAAAAGCATAAATCCAAGAAATCTAGTGTACTTTTTTATATAAACTGATATAATTGAATAATAAATTTCATGGAATGGAGTGGATTAATTGAAGTTCATAAATAGGATTACTAAATATATGGATATAATCATCGGTGTTATCATAGCCTACGTCCTAATAAGGGTAGTAGATAACTACAATTATTTCTTTGACATAGTTGGAAAAGCAAAGGTCATATTAACACCATTTATATATGCCTTCATAATAGCATATATATTAAATCCTCTCATGAATTTATTTGAGAGAAAACTAAAGCTAAGAAGGTGGATAAGCATCTGCTTAACATATGCAATTATAATAGGACTTCTTGTAATTATGGTTACGACACTTATACCTAAGACCGTAGACAGTATAATAGATATAGCATCTAATGTGCCTTATTACGCAACAGTGGTTCAAGACAAAATAAACGAACTTTTATCAAATCCTAGTGTACAGGACGTATTAAGCTCAGCAAATTATATGGATCAGATAAACTTAGATTTTATAACATCAAAGGGAAGTGAACTTTTAGTTGCATCGCTTAATTCAATAGTAAGCAATATGGTTACATTTACTAGTAGTGTTGTAAAGTGGGTATTTGGATTTATAATATCAATGTACATCCTTGCAGATAAGGAGACTTTCCTAAAGATAGGAAAAACTTTCACTTACATGATCCTAAAAGAAAAGAAGGGGTCAAAATTCTTAGAACTTGTCCAAAATGTTCATCATATGATAGGAATTTATATAGGAATTAAGGCTATAGATTCGCTAATAATAGCTGTCATGGCTTTTGTAGGAATGACTGTACTCAAAATACCATATGCCATACTGTTAGCTGTGGTAGTTGGAATAACAAATATGATACCATACTTCGGACCATTTATAGGAATGCTTGTAGCTTTTGTTATAAATATGTTTATCAGTCCTATAAAGGCTGTAGTGGTATTAATATTCTTGTTCCTTCTTCAACAATTTGATGGATGGTATCTAGACCCTAAGCTTATAGGAGGAAAGGTTGGACTTCATCCATTCCTTGTAATACTAGCTGTAACTATAGGTGGAGGTGTTTACGGAGCTGTAGGAATGATACTTTCTGTTCCAATAATGGCGGTAATAAAAATCTATGCGGATAGGATTATAAAGAAAAACGTAGAAGATAATGGCTATACAGATTTAGTATAGAATAAAAAGAGTTTTTCCTTCAGAAAGATGAAGGAAGAACTCTTTTAAAATTTATTATTTATTTAGTAATAAAGCTATGCTTTGAGCAGATATCCCACATCCGGATCCAGTAAATCCGAGTCCTTCCTCTGTGGTTGCTTTAATATTAATTTGATTTAATTCTATTCCAAGTATGGAACTGATATTTTCTCGCATTTTTTCAATGTGAGGGGCCATTTTAGGCTTTTGTGCTACAATAGTAGCGTCTATATTCCCTATAGAAAAGCCGCTATTTTCAATAATTGACTTTACGTGTTTTAATAACTCCAAGCTGCTTATATCTTTATACTTGGAATCAGTGTCAGGAAAATGTTTCCCGATATCTCCTAAAGCAGCAGCGCCTAGTATAGAATCCATTATTGCATGAATTAATACATCAGCATCAGAATGGCCAAGAAGGCCTTTTTCAAAAGGAATTTTTACACCACCTATTATAAGCGGTCTGTCTAAAACTAATTTATGAACATCGTAACCAAGTCCAACTCTCATTGTCATACTTCTCCTCTCAACTTTTTCTCGTGTATTCTATTATAGAATATTTTTCTTATCCGTAGAGAGATTTTTTTTAGAATTATTTTTAAAATGAAGTAATGGATATAGGAATTTGTGAATAAAACTTTGAAGTTTGCATCTAGTTTGATTCTTTACTGTCTTTTTACTTTGAAAATCTACATAAATTACCTTACTTTTCAAAAAAATCAACACCTCTCAAATGTTGTATATAATATTATTATACATCATTCAGCTACAAAATGATAATGTTTACAGAAGAAAGTTTTAATATTAGTATTCTCTATAAGTGATAGTTTATTAAATAATACCTAGTAAAATTTAATGTAATTGGAAATTTATTTTATGATATAATGATGTATAGGATTTATATTAATAAGGTGGGAGAGCTGCGTTATGAAAGATAAAAAAAAGTTTTTCGGAATTGCCTTAATGGTTATAGGATTATTGGTTATAGTGATATCAGCTGGAATAAAAATTAATTCTATGAACACTGAAAAGAAAATTAGAGAAGAATATGAGCAGGCCTTAAATGATTTACAAAAGGGAGCAGATGAAAAAA
>JALEZF010000070.1 GCA_022773025.1 Clostridium sp.
CACCTACTCTTGAAAATCTGATTTAGCAGGATTATAAGGCTCTCTCTTATCAGATACAGGTACTAACGTAGGTTTTCCTGGTGGCTTTATAATGTAATCACCTAGAAGTCTTTGAACCTCTTTCTTACCTATAGCACTTTCTATTTTGCTAATTCCATCAAGCTTAGTTGTGTAAATAATACTCTCCTTAAAGCCTTCACCAATAAGTATTTGTCCGACTTTATCTTCACTGCTCCACTTCCTATTACTCCTACCTTCAACTACTTTAAAGCCATCATATTCTTCACCTTGCAGAGCTTGCTCCAGAGCATAATCTTTTACATCACTGGCCCACTTAACTAATTCATCTACTCTGCTTAGAACAAAAGCTATATCGTTATTATCCATAGTATCTTGCTTCTGAAAGTCATACTGTGCGAGTTCCATATTTTTATCTGCTCTAGCCTTGCATACTGCTTTAGCTCTACAAAATTGACAATGGTCTCCTGCACAAAACTCTCCTTCACCTTTAAAGGCTAAATCCGCAGTTGGTTTAACATACTCTTCTGCCCATTTAAGAAGATCATCAGCAGTTACCTCAAAGGTTGATATGTTATCTAACCTTGGTTGAATAATGGTCATTTTCACTTTTTCAATATCATATAAGAATGAGAATTCTTGTATTGCTCCTAATGCGTATAACATCATTTGCTTATTGTTATTTGCACTTACCGGAACACCTTTACCATACTTAAGGTCGCATATTTCCATAGTTCCATCTGCTATTATCACAAAGTCACCAGTTCCAAAACCTCCCGGGACCCATTCACTAAAATCTAGTCTCTGTTCAACTTTAAATACGGCATCAGGAGTTTTTGCCTTTGCCTCACTAACCTTCTCAATACATGTATCTGTATAAATCTCAACATAGTCAGGCATGTCAGCTGAATATAACTTATGAGTCCCTATTTTCTTAATTTCAGAGTTATATTTTCTTGTACTTATTTCTCCTAGTGCTTTTCTGAGTCCTAATTCCCCTAACTCGTGAGCAAGTGTACCTTCTTCTGCATACTCACTTGTCTTATTTTCAAATCCTTGTTCTAGCCTAGCTGATGGAGGACATGCCATCCATCTACTAGCACCAGAAGCACTTAATATTGCATGTGACATTATAGTAATTCCTCCGCTTCTTTAAGAACTGATTCATAGTCCTCCTCTTTAATTTCAGGTATCTTACTAGCACCATATTTTGCTGTAAGATCCTTAGCCTCTTGTTGCTTTCCAGCTTTAAGAAGTTTAGAAAATACTGCTCTTACCTGTTCCTTAGTAATCTTTATAACTTTTTCTTCCTTTGGTTCTTCTACTGGCTTATCTTCCTTAACAGGTTCTTCATTCTTACTTTTTTCTTCTACTTTGACTTCTTCCTCTGACACTTCTATTGGCTTTTCTACTATAGGAGCTTGTGTAACTTTTTCAAAAGTCTCTTCCATTCCCTTGTGAGCACAAGTAATTGACTTAGCTCCAAATGTATTGATAAAACTTACTAACTCCTCATTAGAGTTAAATTCTGCTGTGATTTTCATATTTTCTTTCCTCCTAAATTTTTTTATAATTCTCCTAAGAATAATTTCTCTTCAAATGCCACTGTATCTACTTTTTGAACTATCCACTTAGTAGCTTTATCTATATTATTCTTAGTAGTTGAATACCTTTGAAATATTGCTATAGAATAAGAATCATTAGCTTGTACTACAACTACATCATCTTTGCCCAAATCATCTAAATCTGTCTTATATGAATATTCCTGGTCAAAGCTACCTCTTACAAACTTAACCATAGCGACCTTATCCATTGTAGATTCCTCCAAGTGCAAATATCTTTTCTCTTTTCCTTTTAGGTAGCTTCATGATTTCCTCAAGATCTGCGACTATGAAGCCTGTGCCCCAGTTAGTTATAAACCATGCTTTAGGTGTAACTTCTTCCATTGGTGGTTCTGGCACATTACACCATGTATTTTGTTTATGTTCATAAGCCCACTCTTCTTTCCAATTCTGTATATTCATCTGAATGGTCTCTTGTTTTGCCTTTTCTATCTCTTCTTTTAGATTTTTAATAATTTCCCTCATCCCCTTTTCATAAAGATGTGTTATACTGTATTTGAATATTTGTGACTGCTCCTTATTGCTTGCTGGCTTAGGAGTGGTTTTTTTTATACTGCTAATTCTTCCTTAAGAAGCTTTGTGAACTTAGTACTTATTTTACTGATACGTGGCTGATAGCATTTAACTATCTTAGCTGTTTCAACCTGGGAACGCCCATTCATAAGCATTTTAACCACATCTCTCTCTGTATCATTTCTAAGCTTGTCTAACGCTTTCTCTATAACTAGGCTGTAACATACATTCTCTTCAAAACCATCTTCTTGTAGAATTAAATCTTTAATGTCAACTGAGTTATCTGTTTGGTCCAGCATCATGTCATACGAAATTGGACTATAGTTAGCTTTTCTTACTTGAGCATTTAAGTACTTAAATAAATGTAATAAATCTTTGTCAAGCTTTGTGTAAGCAAATGATAAAAACTTTATATAAGTGATATACTTTTCATCATAAAGTTTATAGGCTTTATAAAAATACATATCCACTTCTTGTCTAAGATCATCCTTATCCAGAGGAAGATTAGACCACTTAGAAACCATCATGTTTCGGAAAGCTGCAAACTGTTTATATGCTTCCTCAAAACTCATTTCAACTACCTTTCCATCAATGTTTAACCTCTTTTTCACATCTACAACCTTCCTTTCTTATTTCTTCTTAGATGAAGATTTGTTACATAATTTCTATAGTCATACTCTTTTTCTTTTGCTTTCTTCTCCATGTCCGCTTTATATCGTTTCATGAACTCCTCCTTACTCATTCCCATATCTACACCT
>JALEZF010000012.1 GCA_022773025.1 Clostridium sp.
CTGTAACAACAGGAGGATTTGTTCTGCCAATGGTGGTCTTCCTCCTATGGTTAAGAGACAGAGATACTATGAATCTCTAAACACAGCTGCTTAATAAGAAATTATGCGAGAAAAAACTGTCAAGTAATATTGACAATATCACATGTAGCACCGATGTCATCTCTAAACTGATAGAAAATGAGCTTAACAGCAATACTTTTAGAGTCATTCAAACCTTTGAACGTGGTGAAATGGTTTTAGTAGAAGCTCTAATCACTTCTCAATCAAATTGGCTAAACAAAACCATTCAATCTATAAACCTTCCAGATGAATCAGTAATCGTATCTATAATAAGAGAAGACAATGTAATATATCCAAGAGGACCTCTTGCGCTTTTAGAAAATGACCATGTCATCGTTATGACTAACTTCTTTAATGAAAATGAACTTAAAGAAAGTATTTTTTCAAAGAGGTGTAATTATGCTTAATAGTAAAGATGTTTTTAAAGGACTTTTAGTGGAAGTGGTATCTGTATCTCTATTTATATCTGTTATTTTATTTTTTAGCGGAGTAATGTAGGTGTTAGTATGTATATAGAAAATTCCTGGAAAGATCTAAAAATAATAAATTATTATGTGGGCTTAATAGTAGTTTGCATTTCCTCTTTAATGATAATTCCTGTTATAACATCAATGTGCTTTAAAGAGTGGGCTGCCGTCATCGACTTTCTATTGAGCCTTGCTATATCTTTAATTGTAGGTTCTTTGCTTATTATATCAGGAAAGAATACTAGAAAAGAAGTAAAAATTCAGTGGAAGCATGGCCTTATTATAGCCTCTTTCTCCTGGATTCTTCTCATGGTGCTATGTGCTATTCCTTATAGATTAAGCGGAAATTCCCTTTCCTTTTTGGATTCCTGCTTTGACGTAATGAGTGGATTTACCACTACTGGCATCGTTTTGACTCAAGACCTTGACCATTTATCTCTAGGTTTAAATATGTGGAGACACATCCTAACCTTCGTAGGCGGACAAGGTATGGTAGTTCTAGCCTTATCTCTTTTAGTGAAAAATACAGCCGGAGCGTACAAAATGTATGTTTGTGAAGGTAAAGATATAGGACTTTTACCAAACTTCAAAAATACAGCAAAGATAATCTGGATCATAAGCATGATTTACTTTGCTGTTGGCGTTGCAGCTTTCTGGATAAACGGGTTATTTATAGGACTAAAACCTGTAAGCTCCCTTATGAACGCAATATTTATTTTCTGCTCTGCTTGGAGCACAGGAGGCTTCGCACCATATTCCCAAAATATCCTATACTACCACAGCTTCTCCTATGAAGTTGTAAGTATAATCTTCTTTATCATAGGCTCCTTCAACTTTGGCCTCCATTATGCAATATGGAAAAACAACAAGAAGGAGATATTTAAAAATATAGAAACTCAAAGCTTTGCAATAACTGCCACACTATGTTGTTTATTATTGATTGGTTACTTCTCTAAAACTAACCTATACCCCAATTTTATAGCTGTCTTTAGAAAAGTTATCTATCAGCTATTATCAGCTCATACAACCACCGGTTTTGGTAGCCTTTATGCAAGACAACTTGCCGTTGACTGGGGCGACTTTCCTCTTTTAATCATGACCATAGCAATGCTTATAGGCGGCTCTGCCTGCTCCACTGCCGGAGGCTTTAAAGGACTCAGAGTTGGTGTAGTATTTAAGGGCATAATCAATGAAATCAGGGGTCTTATCTCTTCAGAAAACAGAGTAAGAGTTAAAAAAATCCATTACATGAAGGACATGGTTTTGGATAGTAATCTATTTAAAACCTCTATGCTGATAATAATCTGCTATATCGCTTTATTCACCTTTGCAACAGCTCTTGGAGCCTACTATGGATATCCAGTTATCCAGTCAGCTTTTGAAGCAGCTTCCGCTACAGGTAATGTTGGTTTATCAATTGGGGTTACTACAGTAACTACCCCTTCACCATTAAAGCTATGCTATATAATAACCATGTATCTCGGCAGGCTTGAATTCATTTCAGTATTTGCATTAATAGGTTTCTTATTTGGAGGTATTAAAAAATTATGGAAAAAATCTTTAAATCGTTAATCGTTGCACTTTGCCTAATATTTATAATATCAACTCCAGTAAAAGCCGACAATGCGTTCCCTTTCACTGACTTCATTGAAAAAGGCAAAGAATATGACAACAATACCTTTACTATAGAGGGGGAAGCCATTGGTGAAATAATGAAGAGAGGCGATAACTGCTGGATTAATATAAACGATGGAAATATGGCCATTGGAATATGGTGTGATTTTGATTTAAGTACTAAAGTATCTACCTTTGGTAACTATCACAACACTGGAGATACAATAAAAGTAACAGGGGAATTCCACAAAGCCTGCCCCGAACACGGCGGTGACATAGACTTTCACGCTACCTCCTTAGAAATAGTAAAAAGCGGCACCAAAACAAGTCACCCAATAAGCTCTGCAAGAGTCATTCTCTCCTGCATCCTTCTTCCAGTATCAGGTGTATTGTTCTACTTTGCAAAGAGGAGGTAGGCATATAATTTAATGAAGGATCTGGGCTGTAAAATAATAAATTACTATAAAAAACTTCGGTAAATTTACTTTACCGAAGTTTCCAGACTGCTGACAAAGTGTCAGCAGTCTTTAATTTTATACAAATATGTAATATAATTTAAGATATGTTAATTTATTACATGGAGGTTTTACCAATGATAAACGAAAGAAGAGAAGCACAAAATGAAATGGAAGTGGTTATGCTAGAACAATTAGTTCCGCAAGACCATTTATTAAGGAAAATTGATAAATATATAGATTTTTCATTTATTAGAGAGTTAACTAAGGATTTG
>JALEZF010000013.1 GCA_022773025.1 Clostridium sp.
CTCACCCGTCCGCCGCTAGTTCATCTCCGAAGAGACTCCCTCGCTCGACTTGCATGTGTTAAGCACGCCGCCAGCGTTCATCCTGAGCCAGGATCAAACTCTCAATTTAAAAAGTTTGTATCCAAGCTTTTTACTCTTTTAGAATTGCTGGTCTAAATTTATTTCTAAACTTACTTTTCTTACTCTGTTTAATTTTCAAAGACCTTGCCGCCCTCAAGCGACTTCTATATCTTATCATTTGCTGTTCTCTTTGTCAATAAGTTTTTTAACTTTTTTCACATGCCTCTTTCACCGATTTGGTGAGTTAGTGACGAGAACATGACATATTGTATCATAGCACTAACCCCTATTCTTTTCATAATTCCTCATTTTTAAAAATTATATTCACTTTTTCTTTATTTTCCTCCTTTTTTCTATCTAATTACCATAATGATACGCTAGGTTCAGTTTTAGTATATTATCACAAATTTCTTTACTAAAATTGCGCTTCCCCCTGTACTTATATTATAATTTCTATATTCAATATATTAAGGATGTGAAATGATTTGTACAAATTGATAGCACTAGATATGGATGGAACCCTTTTAAAAAATGATAAAACTATTTCTGATAAAACAATCGCAGCTATTAAAGCAGCTACAAAGAAAAATCTTCATGTAGTTTTATGCACAGGCCGTCCACTAAACGGAATAAAAAAATACTTAAATGATCTTGATTTATTTAATAGTAAGAATTATGTTATATGTCTAAACGGAGCTTTAATCCAAGACACTACAAATGATGTTATTTCAAGTTTTAATCTGACTCACGAAGATTTTAATCTTTTAAGTGATTTAAGTGACGAGCTTCATGTTCATATGCAGGCCATATCACCTGACTCTGACATAACTCACAATAGAAATGTTAGTAAATACACTGTGAAACACTCTCTTTTTAATGATATGCAGCTAAGGGTCGTGGACAAGTATTCTCTTCCTAAGGATACTATAGTAAATAAAGTCATGTTTATAGATGACAAAGAAATTATTGATAGAGTAATAAGTGAGCTTCCTGCTTGGGTTTATGAAAGATTCACCGTGGTAAGAAGTTCGGATGTATTCTTAGAGATTTTAAGTAAAAAAGCTAATAAAGGACTTGCTGTATCTCTACTTGCAGAGCATCTTGGTTTAAGTAAAGATGAAGTAATCTGTGTTGGTGACGCTGAAAATGATATAACCATGATTAAATATGCTGGTCTTGGAGTAGCTATGGAAAATGCTTTTCCAGAAGTGAAAGAAATCGCTAATTTTATAACTACCTCCAATGAAGATGATGGAGTTGCCAAGGTTATTGAAGAATTCATGCTTTAGGAAAGCTTTTATCTTTAAGTAATTAACAATACAAAAGGGATACCATTTATTATGGCATCCCTTTTGTACTACTATACTAGTTCTACATCAATAATTGATGGTGTTCCATTGATTACTAATTCTGGTTCTCCAGGATTGCCAATTCCTTTGTTTACTACAATTCCTGATACTAGCAAACATACTGCTAAACCAGATAGTATTTTCTTTTTCATCCTAATAACCTCCACAAACTAGATATTTATCCATTAGAAATTAAAGTCTCAATAATTCCGGAACTTTCCTCTTAGTAGATCTAAACTAATTCCACTATTTCCGTATTGCTAGCTAATTCTGTTTCTCCAACAGCTCCTATTCCTAGGCTTCTTATTCCTCCAAATATGCAGCATACTGCTAATATAGCTATTACTTTTTTCTTCATGATATTTTCCCCCTATAATTTTAAAATTTTTTATAAATATATGTTTCAATCTTTAATGTAATCATTAAAGATTTTCACCTTATTTAAATCTTTCTGCTTTACTGCAAGATCTATAAGCCTCTTCATAGACCATATAATTTCATCTTTTGAACCTGTATCATTTGCTACACTTAATATCCTTATCAGAATTTTTTCCTGTTCACTTTCATCTTTTTCTTCAAAATATATCTTATATAATAGTTTTAAACCTTCTAATTGATATTTGTAATTTCCTATTTCTTCACTTATCTCTACACTTTCCTTTAAGACACCTATTGCCTCATCATATCTTTTTACTTCAAAGTATAAATTCCCTTTATCCCCTAAGATTTCATGCTTAGTAAGCTTTACCTTATCAGCAATCTCTATAGCTTTATCAAAAAATTTTTCTGCCTTGCTATATTCTTCTTTGTCGATATAGCATAACGCTATATTATTATATGCTCTGATTAAAGACTCATTATCTATATTCTCCACTTGTATTAAATTAGAAAGTGTTTCTAAAGCTTCTGGAGTTTTTTTTAATTTATAAAAAATTACTCCTTGAATCATCTTGCTTTTATAATAGTAACTAGATTTTTCTACTTCATCATATAATAACCTTTGAAGAGTATCGAGTGATTTCTCATAGTCTTCCATATTATAGTAAGTTAGTCCAATATTATAATTTATCTTGTCCTTTATAGTGAATTCATTATTTATATAACAATAATTTAAAGCTTCCTGATAGTATACAACAGCATCATAATACTGAAGACACCTATCTTTTATAAGCCCAAGGTTATTATATATTTCTTGCTTAAGAGCATTGCTGCCTATTCTATCTATTAGATTTAGACATTTTCTATATACTCTTTCTGCTTTGTCATATTCTTGATTCACTACATATATATTCCCTTTTTTCTTAGTAGCGTAAACTTCTGGCCATTGCATATTCTTCTCTTTGCCTAAGGCTGAAATATAATCGCATTTTTCAAAGCTTTCTTCATTATTAGGAAGGCTTTCGCATAGTACACATAAATCCTCTTCATTATTTCTAGCTATAAATTCCTCATCATAGTTGAGTTCTATTTCTTTTTCTTTGGCAAACTCAATAGCATTTCGCATGATGTCTATGGCAACATCTCTGCTCATGTTTCTTTTTCCACTTTCAACCATACTTATAAATTCTCTTGTTATATCATTTCTAGCCAAATCTTTTTGTCGTGCCTTTAGAAATGTCCTTATAAATATGAGTTTTTCTTGGTTTGTCATTAAATTTATGTCCACTTTTGCACTCCTATCTAATATTTTATATTCTTTAAGTTATTTATCTCTGTAAGTAACTCTAGCTTTTCATCATCTACCATATAATGTATATTAGTTATTTTTATGGAAATCCCTTCTTTTTAAGATGTTTTTTTCAATCTTTATTAACTTATCTAATAGCTCCATGTTTTATTTATATATTGATAATTTCATATGGTACTTATTTAAATATTTTTACCCTCAATTACACTAATTACTTTGTATATATTTTTTTAATCCATACAACTATAAAAGCCGTTCAATGTGGGAGCGCATCACCACATTAAACGGCTATAATTTATGACACTATTGAAATTCGAACTTTATCCACTCTCTTTTCATCCAGTTTTTCTATTTTAAAAACTGTATTTCCATGAACTATAGGCGTTTCTTCTTTAGACTTTGGAATGTTACCCAAAAGTTCTATTATAAGACCACCGATAGTATCTGCTGATTCCGATGCTAAATCAAGATTCAAAGCTTCATTAACATCATCAATGTTTAAAAGTCCGTCTACTATATAAGAGTTTTCATTGATTCTCTCAATGTCAGGCTCTTCAGCATCATGCTCATCAGTGATATCCCCCACAACTTCCTCTATAAGGTCTTCTATGGTTACTATACCTGAGAACCCACCATATTCATCTACTAAAATAGCGATATGATTTTTTGTTGCCTGAATTTCCTTAAATAAGTCCTCTACTATCTTAGTTTCTGGGACAAAATAAGGCTCTCTCATAATAGTTTTTATATCTACATTGTCTATGCCATTTTTAACGATGGCTGAAAATAAATCTTTCATATATAGAATACCGACTATATTATCAATTTCCTTTTCATATACAGGTATTCTTGAAAAATTTTCTGTGAGTATCGCATCTATCTTATCCTTAATTTTATCGCTGGCGCTTAGCATAAAGACTTCTGTTCTTGGTGTCATAACTTCTTTTGACATCTTATCATCAAAACATATTATAGATTCAATCATCTCTTTTTCACTTTCGTTAATTATACCATGTTCTTGTCCAACTTCTACTATGGAGCGTATTTCTTCCTTGGACATCCTATCCTCGGAGTTATCTGCATCGCATCCTAAAAGTTTGGCTAAAAGATTGGTTGAACCAGATAATAACATAACAAAAGGCTTAGTAAGCTTTGATATGAACATTATAGGTTTTACAGTTAAAAGCGATATTCTCTCTGCATTTTGAAGGGCTATCCTCTTTGGTAAGAGTTCACCTAGCACTAATGTTATATAGGATATAATTACAGTAACTACAACTAGTGCAATTTCCTCGCTATAAGCTATATTTGAGGCTGCTAAAATATCTGCAAGTCCTCCAGAAAGCTTTGTTGCCGCTGAAGCACTGGCAAAGAATCCTGCAAAGGTTATTGCAACTTGTATTGTAGCAAGAAATTTACTTGGCTCATCTAAAAGCCTTTGCAAAAGCTTGGCCTTTTCATTGCCACCATCTGCTAAAATAGAAATTCTAGTTTTGTTTACTGACACTATAGCCATCTCTGTGCCTGCAAAGAATGCATTCACCGCCACTAAAATAAGAATAAGAATAATACTACCACTCGGACTACTGTCCATTTATATTCCCCCTCTGAAATCAAAATAATTTTTAAGAAAATTATATCATATATAATATAATTTTTATAGTACCCATTATATTCATAAGCCTACAAATAATGCACTGTTAGTTTATAGATTCATTTTGTTTATCTATATATGCTTGTAGCTTGTCTAAGCTATCCGTTACTAACTCATAGACTAAATACTCAGGATTTATATAATCAATAATATTTTTTGCACACTTTTCCTGGAAGGGCCTATGAACATCAATTTTCATAAGCCTATCATATACAAGACTCTCCATTTCATCAAAGTCCATATCTTTATAATTCAAGCTTTTACTTTCGAGAAGCATATTTTTTGTGTACTCTCCAGATAAAGAACAATGAAAGTGTATTCCTTTTATATATTTTTTCATCTCACCAAGACTTTCTACGGTATCTATGACAAATTTAACTCCATCTTCTTCAGACTTAAGTTCAAAATTTGTATTCATAAGATGTCCTGTATCAAGCATTAGTCCAATATTTTTATATTGGACTTCATGAAAAAGTTTTTCAACAAGCTCTTTTTTTCTAAGAGTCATTCCAGGCCACCATAGATTCTCCAAAAGTATCATGATATCACTTTCAAAATCTCTAAATATTTCGTTTAGCAATTCTATAGATTTTTCTACTACTTCTTCATCTGAATACGTGAATTCGTAAGTGAATATATCTTCTAAGTCCACATGTCCTATATGAAAAACTCCATATTTGGCTCCGATTTTTTCTGCTGCTCTTATTTCATCTCTATATCTTTTAATAATCACATTTCTATCTGTACTTCCATAAAATCTTTCAATTCTCTCTTCACTTCTCAAAGTTTTTAGAAGCCTTTCATGATTTCCTTCCCAGAAGTCTATCCATGCTGGATAATTGGCTAAATGAATACCCTTAACCATTTCCTTAGGAATAATATTTTCATCCATATATAATGGGGCCATAAGCTCTATCCCTTGAAATCCGTTACTCAATAAAAACTCACTTATGATTTCTTTATCATTATTGTACCGCTCTGTTTCAAAGCTATAAGCAAACATACTAAGAAGCTTAATCATAGGGTCCTCCTAATTTTTCAAATTGTAAGCCATTCTAATATCCTCTAGTATCTCTCTATGCTGAAAGTCTTTTGGATAAACCATATTTATATCTCTTGTCATTGTAAGGTTTTCTATTGGTACAACAACTAATTTTCCTGCAGCAATCTCATCTCTGCATGACTTATGAGATGATTCTCAAATAATTTTCGCGTACCTGCATTAGGTTGACGCAATATAAAGTTTTCTCTTTTCAATTCTAATAAATTTACACTTTTTCTTTTTGCAAACCTATGCTTTGGAGAAACAGCTAAACATAGATAATCCGTATCTAAAAGTATAGACAAAGATATTTTGCTGTCTTAGTATAACTCCCCTCATTTACTAAAGCTAATAGAGTTTTAATCTTACTATCTATCAATGCACTCCCCCCTCACCTTAAGATTATTAGTTATATTTATAATATCATACAAAATTATTATTTAATTTTATCATTTTATTATTTAATCTTTCCTAAAAGAGCTGCAAATGGATTATCTAAAGGCTCTTCATTTTCCTTTTTCATCTTCTTCATTATATTTGCAACTTCTTTCTTATTTACCTTATCGCTCTTACTTTCAAATCTCTTATTGAAAACAGAAGCCTTTTCTCTGAAAGAGCAGTTTGTGTTTGGGCATACATATATCTGACCTTCTCCTTGACCTCTAAGTTCAAGTCTTTTATGACATTCTGGGCATCTAGCGTTGGTGAATCTTGTTACAGTTTCTTTGTATCCGCATTCTCTGTCTTGGCATACATTCATCATGCCATGTTGCCCCTTGACTTCTAACATATATTTTCCACACTGTGGACACTTTTTCCCTGTCATATTGTCATGAACAAATTTATCTCTGCTGCCTTTGATGTCATCTACAAGATCAGCGGAATACTTTCTCATGCTCTCTATAAAGCCTTCCTTGTTTCTCTTCCCTTTGCTTATAAGTTCTAGCTCACTTTCCCACTCTGCTGTTAGAAGTGGTGATTTTAAATCTTCTGGTACAAGATCTATAAGCTGCCTTCCCTTAGAAGTTGGAATGATTTCCTTGCCATTCTTTTCTATATAAAAGCTGTTAAATAATTTTTCTATTATATCCGCTCTAGTGGCAACGGTACCTATTCCCCCTGTTTCACTTAAAGTTTTTGCTGATGCCTTGTCAACTCTAATATACTTTTGAGGATTCTCCATAGCTGAAAGTAGCGTTCCTTCATTAAATCTAGCTGGGGCTTTTGTCTGAAGTTTGTTTAAATTTACTGAAGCTATATTAAGCTCTTGACCTTTTTCTAGCTTTGGAAGCTCTTGCCCGCTTAGACTTTCATCTTCTCCATTATCATCAAAGTCTTCTTTGTCATAAACCTTCTTCCAGCCTTTAGACTTTGTAACATTTCCTTTTGTAATGAAGGTTTCCTCTTCTATCTTTACAGTTACATTAGTTTGAATATACTCATATGGTGGAAGCATAACACTTAAAAATCTCTTTACTACTAAATCATAAATATGCCTTTCTTCTTGACTGAAATGCATCATATTTGCCCTTTCTTCTGTGGGAATTATAGCGTGGTGATCACTAACCTTTGAGTCATCTACAAATCCCTTGTGGGCATTTATTTTTCCATTTAAAAGCTCAGTAGCTGCTGCTCTATATGGCCCTTGAGCAACTGCTTTAAGTCTCTCAGGTATAGTTGCAACTACATCTCTTGATATATATCTTGAGTCTGTTCTTGGATAAGTTAAAACCTTGTAATTTTCATAAAGTCTCTGCATTATTGAAAGGGTCTGCTTTGCTGAATATCCCCAAAGCTTATTTGCATCCCTTTGAAGCTCAGTAAGGTCATAGAGTGCAGGAGCAAACTTTTTCTTTTCTGATTCTGTTATAGAAGTCACTACTCCAATTTTCCCTTTAACCTTTGAAACTAAAGCTTCAGCCTTTTTCTCGTCCCATATGGAACTCTCATTCTTTTCATTTACCCATTGAAGTTTAAAGTTTTTAGCCTTTGCAGATACAGTATAGTAATCCTTTGGCTTAAAGTTCTTTATCTCGTCTTCCCTTTGAACAATCATAGCTAAAGTTGGTGATTGAACTCTTCCTGCTGATAGCTGTGCGTTATATTTGCAAGTCAACGCCCTTGTAACATTAAGTCCAACAATCCAATCTGCCTCTGCTCTTGATACAGCGGCCTTATATAAGTTCTCATAATCGCGTCCTGGTTTTAAATTTCTAAATCCATCAGATATAGCTTTATCAGTTTGAGATGAAATCCATAGACGCTTTAAAGGCTTTTTAAAATGAGCTTTTTCTATTATCCATCTAGCTACAAGCTCCCCTTCTCTTCCTGCGTCAGTTGCTATTATCAGTTCCTTTATATCAGCCCTCCCCATGACCTTTTTCACTTCATAAAAATGCTTTGATGTCTTTGGTATAACTTTAAGCTTCATCTTTTCTGGGAGCATAGGGAGGTTTTCCATATCCCACTTTTTATATTTTTCATCATATTCCTCTGGGGCAGCTAAAGTTACTAAGTGACCTAATGCCCAAGTAACTATATATTTATCTCCCTCTAGATATCCGCCACCTTTTTTATTGCATTTTAAAACTTTTGCAATGTCTCGTGCTACTGAAGGTTTTTCAGCTAAAACTAATATTTTATCCATTTTTGTCTCCTTCCATCGACAAACCTTACAATATTGTAATAATTTTTCATAAATATGTAATATAAATCTATTTCTATATTTCGTAAAAACATATACAATTATATTAATGGTGATATTATCATCCAGAAATTCGTATTCTTAAAAGGGGGATGACCGTATTGAAAAATTTTTTAATTATAAGTTTAGTTTGTGTGATTTCATTTATTTGTATCATTACTTTAAATAATAACACATATGCTAGTGCATTAACCAGCAAATCCTCTATAGAGTCATCTTCTAAGAACTCATTCTTTAATAATGAAAAATATAAAACAACTAAACACTCAAATCAAATCCACAAAAAAAACAATTATAAATTTAGATATTACTCAAGGGGAATTAGATCTTTAGCTAAAAGAATTAAGATTAAAATCATGTATGCATTAAATAATATATGCCATTTTCTGCAGTCATCAATAGAAAATTAATATAAAATATAAAAATCCCACATAGACCTTTCTTTCTATGTGGGATTTCTAAACAATCTCCATATTATATTTTACTTCTCCTTTATGCTTTTTTACTTTTTATACTTATTCCAAGATAAATACTACCTATGCATCCAATTATAAATAGAGAAATCAACAATGGAATAATCATTGGATTAATTATAAAACTTCCAAGAGCACTTATAGATACTATATACATGGCGGTTATTATTAGGAGTATAGATCCAAAAAACTCAACTAGACGGGCAGCCTTATCTCTCATATTTATTACTCTCTCTTTCTATTAATATACTGTTATTATATGCAGTATCCTTTAATTCAGTTATTATTTTGTAATGGCTTTGTAATTAAGATTTTATAACTGCCAAAAAGAATAATATAGATAATGACTTAATTACTAATAATTCCATAGAAAATGTGGGTTTTGTCAATATGCTTGACAGGATAACCTATATATCCCAACGCCACTGAATTACGTTAAGGACTTTAATGTAAAACCTATAACAAGAGGTTTAAATCATCCACTACCTTATCGGCTGGCAAGCCTTTATTATCATCCAACCAAGGAGCTTGACTTTATAGATGTGACTTTCACAAAAGATGATATGTTCTACACTTATGATTACAATGCTCCAATGAAGCAAATAGTAAAAGCTATTAAAGAAAATGGTTATGTTACAGCTCATGTAAGTGATTTTATAAATTAAAATTTAAAACTTCAAAATAAAAGTTTTTATATTTAGAAAGAATTTATATTTTGGAAAGCAGAAAAACCACAGGGGGTTATAACTGTGGTTTTTCTTATCTATTAAAATGAAGAGTTATTGTTTTTTTATTATTGACTTATAATAAAGCCTTTAAAACTTTAATCTTAAGTCAATAATTTCATTTGTTTATTCACTTGTCCTTAAGTTCCCTATGAACCTTTCTACTTTTTTTATATCACTGTCTGTAAGCAGTGGTTTCACTACTAAAAGAGGCTTTTTAACCTCCATAGGAACTGTAGATATTACTATATCTATATCATCTAAATTTTTTTCATCTAGTCCCACAGAGGACTCTATTCTTACTACCTCAAGCTCTTTGAACGTTCTTTGAATTCTTGCTGATAATAGCTTTGACGTTCCAATTCCACTGTGACATACTATTATTGTTCTTAGAGGCTTTTTACTTCTTTCTATTCCTGCACATATATGAAGGACTATATATCCAATCTCTTCTTCGCTTATTTTCATTCCAAAATGCTTTTCAAATACACTGCTTGCAATCCAAACAGCACCAAATACATCTGGATAATTTTCTTTTATAGACTCTAAGAGAGGATTTCTAAGAGTCATCTTGTATGTAAGTCTATTTATAGCTGGTCTTAAATGAAGGGATAGTCCACTCAAAAGCTGTCTATCCTTTGATAATCCACTTATAGAAAGTGTCTTTTCTACACTTTTTATTATTTCCATGGCTACAATGCCTTCTACTGAATTATCATCTACCTCATCTCCATCTAATATCTCATCATATTCATCATTCACCTTTATCTTTGCACCTATTAAATGAAGCAGTATATATCCAATTTCAGCTTCTGGAAGCTGTACTCCAAGCTCATCCTTTATTTCCTTTGCCATATCTTCTGCAATTTTATACTCGTCCTTTTGTTTTAATCCATTAAAAATATCTTTGGCAAGGAGTATATTACATCCTTCTTCTAATCTCTTAATGCCTATAGCTATATGTATAACAAGTCCTACAAAAGCTTCATCTGACAACCTGTAGGAAAGTTTTTCTTCTGCTCTACCTACGATTTTCTCAAGTTTTTTATAGTCTATGTCTATTAATTTTCCAAGTTCAGTGAGACATTTGAAGTCAATTCTTCCATTGTATCCCGGATATAAAAACTCCTTAAGCTCCTCTGTCTCTCTATCCTCAGCTATCAAAGTTGATATAGCTATTCGCAAATTTTTCTCTTCTCCAACAATCTCGATGCCATAGTTGGGACGTCTTAATAAAGTCAAATCATACTTTTTAAGCCATTCCTCTACATTCACTAAGTCCTTATATATGGTAACTCTGCTAACATACAATTCATCAGCAAGTTCCTGTATAAATGTGCTTCCACTTCCCATAAAAAGTCTTTTTAGAATGTACACGTATCTTTCATCTGGAGTTATTGGATTCACATAGTTTAGGCTCCTATTTATCTTATCTAATAAGTTAGCTTTTTTTTCTTCATCGCCTTCTATTGTGGTGCCTATACCAGTCTTTTTCACAAGTTTTAAGCCCATATTCCCTAAATCTTTTTCTAATATCTTCATATCATTTCTTATGGTTTTATTAGATACATTTAATTTTTCTGCTATCTTATCGATGGTAATAGGAGCGCTTTCATCTAAAATTATATTAGCAATTTTAAAAAGCCTATCCATTTTACCTTCCTCCTATAATAAAATTCATAATATCAAAGAAACTATTTTTTTAAATTATCTTATAAAAAAACAAAGTTACTTTATCTTTTTCTTCAGTTCTCTAGCCTTTAAAAAGTTTGCTATAATTGCTACTGTCACTATTCCCGTTATAGCGGAAAAAGCAAATACTAAAGGCTTATCATAGAAAAACCATTGAGGTATTCCCAAGATTGGTACATAAAGCTTAAGCTCCATGGCTCCTGCTATAATGCCAGTTACCATAGAGCCTATAACTGTAGCCACAGTTACTATTTTTGGCTCTTCCATAGCAAAAGGAATTACTACCTCTGTGAAACCAGCTATAATTGCAGTTACCCAATTGTCCTTGGCATATTCCCTCTGCTCCTCATTGTAGAGCTTTGGTGCTAGATAAATTGCAAGGCACATACCAAGTGGTGGTACTGTA
This sequence comes from Clostridium sp., assembly GCA_022773025.1. Taxonomy (GTDB): domain Bacteria; phylum Bacillota; class Clostridia; order Clostridiales; family Clostridiaceae; genus Clostridium_X. The sequence goes on from JALEZF010000013.1 coordinate 11,793, forward strand.
ACGGCAGCACCACATATTCCAAGAGGTGTAAATATACTTTCTGATATGGCTATAGTTGAAAATGTGCTTTGTATTTTGCTTATCATTCCACCGTAATCAAGTCCACCTAGTAGTCCTATTATAGCCCCCATAATGCTTCCACCTAATTTTCCAAGATTAAGCATTATATCTACAGCTTTAGTGTTTATAAAATTGCAAGGAGGTGCCAGTACAAATACAATTATAAGTGCCGTTATTATTGTACTTATAACAGGGATTATGCTTCCCCATATGGAGGATATTTTTTCATGAACCTCTGTGGTAGATAAAATATAAGTGAAATATCCTGCAAGTAGTCCCCCTAAAAATGCTCCTAGATATCCCATATCATTTCTTTGCGCTAGTATTCCACAGATAAAACCAGGAACCAATCCAGGATTGTCAGCTACACTATAAGCTGTGAAAGCCGCCATAATTGGTACAAAATACGTCATGCCTATTTCAGCTATTTCTTCGAAAACATTCCAAAAAGCTGAATCTCCTGGATTTACAAGGACAACAATCTGCATTGCTATACATCCAACCATAAGCATTGGAAGCATATACGAATTACCCGTAAAAAAATGCTGCCATGTATCCTTAAAAACTTTCTTTGTTTCTTCAATTAACTTCATTCTTGTTCCCCCATCCCTAAAGATTAAAGATTACTTTGAAATCTCATAATCAAAGGGTTTATTTAATACTTCTGTTCCTTCTAATACGAACCTTCCATTTCTTATTATATCTATCTTTCCACCTTCAGAAAGTAAAACAGAAATTTCTCCTAAAGAATCATAAGGTATTGTAAGATCCTTATGTGTGTTCACATATGCTTTTTCAACACTTTCTTTTCTTAAGATACTTCTTTCATTATCCCTTGCTATCATTTCTTTTCCATCATATATATTGTATAAACTATTATCCTCATTCCATGCAAAGCAAGTATCTCCAATAGCAATGTGTGGTCCCATCTTTTCCACAATTAATGTGTGAAGTTTATCCACTATTCCATGTTTTTTAGTAACAACATATGCAAAAGTATTTGTTCCTATAGCTAATTCTCCTATTGGAAGGGTTTCATGTGGAAGGATTATATTTTTCTTTACAAACTCCATGCTCTTTTCTTCATCTTCAAAGTTTGTACAGCTATACTTATCTATATATCCATCTTTAAATTCAAGCTTTAGATTTTCATAGTTTATGCCATCTACTATGATTTCTTCTATATGCAAAAGTCCATTAGACCCCTTTAACCTTGGACTTGTATAAACCTCTCCAACTGGTATATTAACATCAGCTCCACAGTTTGCAAAATTACTTTCCTTTTCAGGATTGTTTAATTTATTTAAATAAATTGTTATATCTGTTTCATTTCCATTAGTACCCTTTATATGTACAGCTTCTCCTTTGTCAAGAGCTCCGATAAGTGTCTGCTGAATAAGCTCTACCTCATCACTTTCTACCATATTTATTTTTATAATATCTCTAAATATGGTTTCATAATTTTCTCCGATTTCAGCACTTGGAAAGGCTATTCCTGTATAGCTTACCTCTCTTCCTGGTATGTTCTTTTCTCTTATTTTCTTCATAGAAAGGTTATACTTTTGCATTAAGGCACTTTGTTCTTTTGAAAGCTGAAGATTTTCCTTCTTTATTTCATATTGGAAATTTTCTTCTCCGCATATAACCATTATTATATTTCCTAGATATTTGTCTGCTATATTTTCTTTGTTATTTAGAAGGCCCTTTTTATAGGCTTCTTCTTTTAAGCCAATATATCCTTCATCTATATATAAGGATTTGTCAAATTTATGATCAAAGTTCACTTGCTCATTGATGTTTTTAGAGATTATGCTAGCTACAACACCGTCCATACCTCTATTTCTAAGGTTATTTATTATAGCTTTAGTTATCCTTTCAAGTCCAACTAAATGAATTATTCTACTTACATTTCTCTCTGTCTTAGCTTTGTTTCTTGTAGCGAAACCTTTCAAATAAGCCTTTACTACAGCTGCAGCAATACTATCCACTTCTTCATCAGAGAATTTCTTTAAAAGCTGTGCTGACTTTATTTCATTTTCTGATATATACACTCCAAATCTAAATAAATATCTAAGGTCCTCACAGCAGGCTTCACAGCATATATCTCCAACAAAGGAAAATTCAGCACTCATATCTTCTGCTGTCCTTATTTCCTCATCTCTATTAAGATTTTCTGTTTCTACTATAGTAGCCAATTTTCTAAGTTGTTCCTTGTCCACTTCATTCTTTGTCACATAATTATAAATGCTTATAAATGCTTCATTTGTCTCATACATATTGAATCTCTTATGATAAAAAGCATAATGTACATTTCTTCTTACAACTCCATAAAAGTAGCTAAGGATTTGTCCTATACCATCACCGAAAATTTCTACAGCATAAGCTGGATTCATGTAACTTCTATTATAGTTTTCTGGAGCAAGTTCTTTATATAACTTATAATTTATATCCTTAAGTTCTTCAAAGGTCTTTTCTTCAAAATACTTTTCATTCATTTCTTTTTCAAGAGCTGCTGTCTTTAGTATAAAGTTTCCTGCTACATTAAAGTATTTATTGTAGCATCCCTCTTCTTCTGTATTCTCAACTATTTTTCTTATACTGTCTATAGAAGATAAATACTTATCTTCTATAGGACTGTTATATTTCTCATAAAACCTATTTAAATCTAACATATAATTGCCTCCTAATATCCATACTCTATAAGTGGTTCATTTAGCATGTCTACTCCTTCAAGAACAAATCTTCCTTGATTCATAACATAGATTTCTTCATTATCCTTTGTCACTGATTTTATAAACTCTATTGAATCATATGGTATTGTAATATCTGTGTGAATTCCTGTGTAGGCTTCTGATACATTGCAATGTCTATTTGCTGTCTTTTCATTTTCCTTTGCAACGATTGCCTTATCATCCAAAAGATTCTTTATAAGGTTATCCTCTGACCAAACATAACAAGGGTCGCCTATAGCAAAGTGAGGTCCCATCTTTTCAACTATAAGTATAGGAAGTCTATCTAATACTTTGTGCTTCTTTGCTATTACATAAGCTAAAGTGTTACTTCCTATTGCAAACTCTCCCATTGGAAGTGTCTTGTGAGGGAATAAAAGTGTTTCTTCTATATACTTTCTATTTTCCTCTTCACTTTCGAAGTTTTTACAGCTATAGGAAGCTATATATCCATCTTTGAATTCAAGCTTTAAGTCCTCATATTTGAAGCCTTTTAGATATATCTCTTCCACATGGAACATTCCTGTAGTTCCTTTTAGTACAGGAGTTGTAAATACTTCTCCAACTGGAATATTTACGTCTCCTCCACCATTTAGGAAGTTTGTTTCCTTTTCTCTATTTTGAATCTTAAACATGTTTATCTTTATATCCGTTACGTTGCCATTTCTTCCTTTTACATGAACATAATCAGCCATATCTAAAGCATCTATTATAAGCTGTTGCATATCTTCATATTTTCTGCTATCAAGCATGTTTATCTTTAAGAAATCAGCCAATATTTCATCAAAGTTTTCTCCAATTTCTGGACTTGGGAGACCTGATTTACTGAAGCTTATTTCTCCTCTTGGAATATATGAATCTTGAATCTGTGTTAATTTTATATTGTTGCTCTGAATAAGTTTAAGCTGCTCATTTGAAAGCTTTAGCGCTTCAGTTATATTAATAGGTGTAAATGGTTTTTCTCCAAATTGGATTATTCCACATAAACCAGATTGATCATGAAGTACATCTTTTAATGTTTCACAAGCTTTTTTATAAGCCTCTTCCTTTAAGTTTAAGTATTCTTCACTTACATATAATCCTTTATCAAATCTATGGTCGTACTCAAACTGCTTATTCGCTCCATCACTAGCTACATTATATACATGAGGTCTAAGTCCAATTTTTTCAAATCTTTCTATAGAAAGCTTAACGATTTTTTCTTGTCCCATAACATATGTAATTCTTACTGTCTTTCTATCTTTTCTATTCTTTCCTTGACTAATGAAGCTGTGAAGATATGCATCAACCATTACATCAGCAAGATCATTCATAGTATCCTCAGGAAGATTTTCCATTGTCTTTGCAAAATCTATAGCATTTTGTGACACAGGTTTTCCGTACTTTGCTAAATGTTTAAAGTTTTCTCCGTCATAGCTTCTGCATATATCTGTATAGAAAGAGTAATCTGCACTCATCTCTTCTCTTAGTGCTTCCTCTTCATCTTTTTCTATGTTCTTTGTTATATCTTCATAAACTATTTTTTTTAGTTCTCTATATTCAACGCTACCATCTTTCACATATTCATATAGTGAAATAAGAAGCTCATTGTATTCTACCGCTTTAAATAAATTTCCTTTTACCAAATACTCTAAGTAACATACTAACTTTCCATAGATGTAGCTCATAGTTTGTCCACATCCATCTCCAAATAATTTCACTGCATATTTAGGATTTCCATAACAATTTTCATAGTCACCTAATGACAATTCACTGTAAAACTCTCTATTATCTTTCAATAATTCTTCAAAAGACTTGTTCTCAAAATAATTTTCATCATAATTTCTTGAAGTTATGTTGCTGATAACTTTAGCAGCATGTTTAATAAATTTAAGGTATTCATTCGATTCAGCATTGCACTGTTTTTCTATATCATCTAGTTGTACTAAGGTTTTTCTGTATTGATTTTCTGTGTTTTCTTCGTTTTCATAGTATCTTTTTCTTTCCATCATAAACACCTTCCTTAATTTCATAGGAAACCAATGCCGAAAAATCCGACATTGGTTTCAAAAGTTATATTATTTTACATCATATACTTTGATGTATTTGAAGTCTAGTCTAGTATTTGCTGGATATACTCTTAATCCTTCAATACCAGGTTGTGTTATAAAGTTTTGTCCACTGAAGTTTTGTGGTATGAAAACAGCATTGTCAAGTAATACTTTTTCTGCTTTCATTAAGTAATCCATTCTCTCATCTCCAACTGCTTCTCTTGACTTTTCGATAAGATCTTTGAATTCTTTGTTGTCCCATTTTCCTTCATTATAAACGAAGTCGATGAAATCTGCTGGGTCATTTACTGGAGCAACTCTTCCACCACCAACAACTATATCAAATGTTTGTCCTTCAAGTATTGGCATTAACATTTTAGTTTGAAGAGGTATTAAAGATACTTCTACTCCTAAGTTTTCTTTCCACATTTGTTGGATAGCTTGAGCTAATCTCTTTGCTCCGTCACTATCTATACAGTGCATAGTTAATTCTTTTGTCATGTCTTCTTTAGTTTTCCCTATTTCTTGTAATCCCTTATCTAATAGCGTCTTAGCTTCTTCACCATATTCAGGCTTTTCACTGATATCATGGATAACATTTCCTGCTTGTTCTCTAAAGTCTCCACCATCTTTACCTTTGATTCCGAAAGGAACTAATCCGTAAGCTGGTTTACTTCCATTTTTAAGTATGTTATTAACATATACGTCTCTGTTTATTGTCATTGAAAGTGCTTGTCTTATGTTTAAGTTGTTTAAGTATGCTTTGTTTGGATTGAACTCTATGAATTGTACACTTGCTCTTGGCATTGATACATATTCTGGTTTACCTTCAAATTCAGACTTGAAATCTGGGCTTACGTCCATGAAATCAAGATCTCCAGTCTTAAACTTACCAACTGTAGTATTTCCATCCTTTATCATGCTTACTTCTATTGTATTTAAAGTTACGTTTGCTGCATCCCAATAGTTTTCATTCTTTTCTAATATTACTTTTGAGTCATGTTGCCAATCCTTTAATTTGAATGGACCTGAAGCAACTAACTTTCCAGTACCTGTTCCATATAAATCTTTGTTTGCTTCAACAGCAGCCTTTTGAACTACACCGAAAGAAGGTGTCTTCATAAGCTCTACAAAATAATCTAATGGCTTTTCTAATGTTATTTCTACAGTGTAGTCATCTATAGCCTTAACACCATATTCATCTACTGACATCTTTCCTTTGTTTACAGCTTCACCATTCTTAATGAAGTAGAAGTCGAAAGCTTTTCTTGATGCTGTAGCTGGATCAACTATTCTCTTATAAGAATACTCAACATCTTTTGCTGTTATTGGAGTACCATCTTCCCACTTAGCATCTTTTCTTAAATTAAAAGTATACTTTAAGAAATCATCTGAAGCTTTAAAATCTGTAGCAAGACCTGGCTCCCAACCTTTTTCATCTTTAGAATCTCTTATTAGAGGCTCATTTATGCTTGCAACAAGCATTCCTGTATTATCATCTCTGTAATGCGCAGGGTCTATAGTTGTAGGCTCTGACAAATTGATTTTGAATATTTGCTCTGCTGCTAATTTCTTTTCCCCCGAACCACTACCTGCACCATCATCTTTATTTCCTCCACAACCACTTAAAAGCATTGTAGTGGAAGCTACTGCAACCAATAGGCAAGTTAATCTCTTATTGATTTTTATCATTTTATTTTCCCCCTTATCTTTACCCTTATTTATCATATAAATGACATGCTACATAATGTCCTTTATTGACTTCTAAATATTTAGGTGTTTCCGATTTGCATATGTCCATTGCTTTAGGACAACGTGGTGCAAATTTGCATCCAGGCTTAGGATTTATAGGGCTAGGTACATCCCCTTGAAGTATCTGCTCTTCTCTATTCTTTTCTATCTTAGGATCTGGTATAGGATTCGCTGAGAATAATGCTTTTGTATATGGATGCAATGGTTCAGCGTATATCTCATTACTGTCTGCAAATTCAACTATATTTCCTAGATACATTACAAGAATATCATCAGATATATGCTTTACCATGCTAAGGTCATGAGCTATAAATACATATGTTAGTTCAAGCTCTCTTTGGAGTCTCATTAATAGATTCATTACCTGTGCTTGGATAGATACATCTAGAGCTGATATAGGCTCATCGCATATTATAAGTTTTGGATTTAGTGAAAGTGCTCTTGCTATACCTATTCTCTGTCTTTGTCCACCACTAAATTCATGTGGAAATCTATTTGCGTGTTCCTCATTTAATCCAACTTTTTCAAGAAGCTCTATTATCTTTTTACGTCTCTCTTCTCCTTTGTAAAGTTTTCTTACATCAAATCCCTCTGCAACTATATCTCCTACCGTCATTCTTGGATTTAAAGAAGCATATGGGTCTTGGAATATCATCTGTATGTCATCAGATAAAGTTCTAAGCTCTTTTAAATTAAGTTTTGTAACATCTTTTCCTTCGAAAAGAATCTTTCCACCTGTGGCTTCATAAAGGTGAATCAAAACCTTACCTAAAGTTGACTTTCCACATCCAGACTCTCCAACTACTCCTAAAGTTTTTCCTTTTTCAATTTTGAAGGAAACTCCATCTACTGCCTTTAATATTTTGTTTCTACCTACTTTGAAATATCTTTTTAAGTCTTGAACTTCTAAAATTATGTTTTCATTTTCCATAATTATGACCTCCCTATAGCTGCTACTGGTACTTCAACCCTTGGTGCTCTTTCATCTAGAAGCCAGCAGTTTGCTGTATGATTATCAGAAATTCTGGTCATGTCAGGATACTTAACTTTACATACCTTCATTGCATACTTACATCTTGGTGCAAATGGACATCCCTTTGGTGGGTCTAATAAGTCTGGAGGTGTTCCATCTATAGGTTTTAGCTCCTGCTTATTTGTCGCTGCTGTATTAGGTACTGATTCTAATAATCCCCAGGTATAAGGATGTTTTGGCTCATAGAATAACTCTTCTGTTGTAGCTGTCTCTACTATTTTTCCAGCATACATTACAGCTACTCTGTCAGCTGTATTAGCAATAACCCCAAGGTCATGAGTTATCATTATAATAGCTGTATTAAATTCTTTTTGGATCTTTCTCATAAGTCTTAAAATCTGCGCTTGTATAGTAACATCTAAAGCTGTTGTAGGCTCATCTGCTATTAAAAGCTTTGGATCTGTTACCATGGCTAGAGCTATCATAGCTCTTTGTCTCATACCACCACTGAATTGGTGTGGATACTGATTGTATCTCACCTCTGGATTTGGAAGACCAACTAGTGTAAGCATTTCTATTGCTTTATTCTTTGCTTCTTCCTTGTTTATTCCTTGGTGCTTTACAAGTGCTTCTACTATCTGATTTCCAACTTTCATTGTTGGATTTAATGATGTCATAGGATCTTGGAAAATCATGCTTATTTCATTTCCACGGATCTTTCTCATTTCTTTTTCACTGTACTTAACTAAGTCATTACCTTCGAATAATATTTCTCCTCCAGCAATTCTAGCTGGTGGCATCTTTAACAATCTGTTTATAGTTTTAGAAGTTACTGATTTTCCACAGCCTGATTCACCAACAAGTCCTAAAGTTTCTCCCTTTTTTACATAGAAGGTTACTCCTCTAACAGCTTGTACTTCACCATCATGTGTATCAAAGGAAACTTTCAAATCATTTACTTCTAATAATTTTTCCTTTTCCATACTATCTCTCCTAGTCTCTAAGATTTGGATCTAATGCATCACGTAGTCCGTCTCCAATTAAGTTAAAGCAAAGCATTGTGATACTTATTAATATCGCTGGGAAGAACAATTGGTAAGGGTAAGTTAGTAGCTTATTAGCTCCTTCTGATGCTAATATACCCCAGCTTGCCAGTGGCATTGGTAATCCTAAACCTATATAGCTTAAGAATGATTCTGCAAATATTGCAGATGGTATCGCAAAGGCCATGCTAGTTATGATTGGGCTCATAGCATTTGGTAATAAATGCTTTAGTATTACCCATAGTGGCTTGGCTCCTAATGTTCTAGACACTTGGACATACTCCATTTCTCTTAGCTGAAGAACTTGTCCTCTAAACAATCTTGCCATTCCGCCCCATCCTGTGGCTGCCAAAGCGATAATAAGAGTTGTTACTCCTGGTTTTAGTACGATGGTTAGTATAATCATCCAAAGCATGCTTGGAACTGATGATATAACTTCAACAATACGCATCATTATGTTGTCTACCCATCCACCAAAGAATCCTGATATTCCTCCGTAGATTATACCTATGGTGCTGTTCAAAAATACTGATACAAAAGCTATCATTAAAGAAACTCTCGCTCCCTCCCAGCACCTTACAAATATATCTCTGCCTAAGTCATCTGTTCCAAACCAATACTGAGACGATGGCTTCGCATTTATATTTAAATAATCCTGCATGCTGTAGTCATAAGGACTAAGCATAGGTACTATTACTGACATTACTAAAATTAAAATTAGTATTCCCATTGCCACAGTTGCAACCTTGTTTTGCCTATATCTTCTAATGGCATCCTTCAAGTATGTAACGCTTGGCTTAGCTATTTTTTCTGCGTCATTTCCATTTGAGGGATCAAACTCAAACATATCTTGAGAAATCTTCATTTCCTCCATACTCGCTCCATCCTTTCCTTTATCTTTCATGGTATTATGCATCTATTCTTATTCTAGGGTCTACAACTCCATATAATAAGTCACCTAAGAACAAGAAGAATACTGAAAGTGCTGCGAAGAACACAGTTAATCCCATGATCATCATGTAGTCATTATTCTGTATAGCCAAAACTAAATGTTGCCCAAGTCCTGGAATATCGAAGATCTTCTCTATAACAAAGGATCCCATAAATGCTCCCGCTGTCATTGGTCCAACTGATGTGACTAATGGTAAAAGTGAATTTCTTAGAACGTGTTTTCTTACAACTTCTCCTCTACTTAAACCTTTTGAGGTGGCTGTTGTTACATAATCTTGTCCTAACTGATCAAGCATACTTGTTCTTGTCATTCTTGCAAAGAATGCTATATTTCCCATAGTTGCTGCCGTTACCGGAGCTATGGCACAAGCTAAGGTTCCCCAGCCTGCTACAGGCAATACCCTAAGATTTACTCCAAATACATACTGTATGAGAGATCCAAATACGAAACTCGGTATTGATACCCCTATTATTGCGGCGAGAATTACTACATAATCTAGACCACGCCCTCTGTATAAGGCTGCTACGATACCTAAAACTAAACCTATAACTACACCAAAGGCTATTCCCACAACACCTATAGTTGCTGATGGAACTATTCCACCCTGTATTTTATCGTTTACAGTTTGACCTTTGTATATCATAGATTCTCCTAAATCTCCCTTAACTAGATTCTTAAGATATATGACATATTGCTCTCCTAGTGGCTTATCCAACCCATACTTTTTCTCTAAATTTTCTTTTACTGCTTGAGGTGTTTCTCTATCTAGTTCAAATGGGTCTCCTGGCACCGCATGCATTAAGAAGAAAGTTAGGGTTGTTATTAGAAATAGAGTTACTATCATAGAAAAAAATCTTTTAACACTGTACCATAACATCTCTTTATACCTCCTAATTTAAATCTAAAACGATTTACTCAGCTAGCTTCTCTGCGCTATCCATTGTTCCTTTTATATCTCTTATAGCTTTAGCTATTGGAATTGTGTATACCTTTTTGTTTTCAAATCTGTCTTTATCTTTTATTGCGATTGCATTTGCAACGATTACAACATCAGCAGCGTCAATTTCTTCTTGAGTAAGCTTCTTGGTGACTTTATGTCCCCCTTGTTGCTCTACAAAAATCTCATGTCCTCTTTTTTTTCCTTCTTTGGTTAAGGCTTCTGCAACTATTTTGCTGTGTGCAATGCCTGCTAAGCAAGCCGTTACAACTACTATCTTCATAAAATTTATCTCCTCTTTTATCACTTATAATTTTCAGAAACTCCTTTGGTTTCCATTTATATATTTTTACTATCTAACATTTTTTATGAGAGTCTCTAAGATGGCTTCTTTTGTTTCAGCCTTTTCCCATTGCTCTCTTACCTCATCAATTAAGACAAGCTTTGCTACTGTTGATAAAATTTCTAGATGTTTTGCTTCATTTTCATTATTAAAATTATTTTCTGGTACTAAGATCAAACAAATAAATTTAACTCTATCTTCGTTCTCTTCCCAGTTGAACCCCGTAGAACTTCTTCCAAAGCAAAGTGTTGGAACTTTTACTCTATCAGATATACCATGTGGTACTGCCATTTCTAATCCACAAAACGTAGAAGATATCTCTTCTCTATACTTTACTGCATTCAAAACTTCTTTCTTTGAGCTTATTCTATTCTCCGTATATGCCATTTCAATAAGTTCATTAATAACCCCAAATTTATCTTTATTCTTTAATTCTAAATTTATCAGGCCTATATTTACTACATCTAGTAACTCCATATGCCCTTCTCCTTTCTTGCAATTCTTCAAAGCCCAGCATATAACCCATAGAAAATAATTTTTAAATGAACTATTATTCAAATAATGCGCAAAATTCGTCAACAATTCCTTCTTTTCTTTCCTCAAATACAATTTTTCTTGTTCTTGGAGTATATTTTTGATTATATATTTTATTCAGAAAATTAACAATATGTAAAAGTGTAGCTTATGTTCCACTATTGATATGGTAATTTTTAATGATTCCACATTAAGAAAATTTACTATTAATATTGAATCCTTTGAAATCTTTATGCTAAGCCTGTATTTGACACAATTTATATTATTAAGATTCACTGTTTGTATCAATAATTTACATTTCATTATGGTAATAAAACTGACATTTAAAAATTGATTTTTCTTCCATTTTCCCATCATTGCAATTCAAGTTATATTTAAAATTACCACAAGTATTCTTACTTTTAAAACACAAAAAAACAACTCCACTATAGAGTTGTTTCTCATAATCTACATCATTATATTTCATCTTAAAATATACTTTCTACTCATTAACTAATCTAATTACCTCCCAGATATCATTTGCTTTTCTTATCTCATCTCTAAACTCATCTTCACTTATCTTATCTATTATTCTATTTATACCTTCCTCATAGTCCTCATAATCATTATTTATATCTCCTTTTGGAATTACTATAAGTACTATAAGGTCTGTCCTGTCCATATCTTCATTCCATACTATATCATTACATGTGCATATTATAACAGCAGGAACTGATATGGTATTTGATATTACATGTGGAAGCGCAAGTCCATCTCCACAATATGTAGTCATTATGCTTTCTCTATAATGAATTTCTTCTATAAGTTCTTCTTCCTTCTCTGTTATCCCATGCTCTTTTAGTACTCCTACAAGCTTTTTTATACATTCATCATAATTCCTAAAAGTTCTATTTAGCAAAATGTATTCTTCTCTTAAAACCCTTCTCATTGTTTCTCTCCCTAAAATCCCAATATTATGAATCCATATATTATTTATTTTTCTACATTGATTTTATAAAAAATTTTTATCCTTGTGAAGTAATAATGTATAAAAAAAGAAGACTCCATGTTAAATGAAGTCTTCATATGACCTGGCGACCACCTACTCTCCCACAGAGCCTCCCCTGCAGTACCATCAGCCGTAATTTGCTTGACCTTCGTGTTCGGTATGGGAACGGGTATTACCAAATTACGCATTATCACCAGATGCTTAGTTTTTCCTAA
>JALEZF010000026.1 GCA_022773025.1 Clostridium sp.
ATGAGCTTAGGAAGATAGAAGAAGAGAATGAAATATTAGATGTTTGGGATATAAAAGTTATAGACCCTTGTATGGGAGCAGGCCATATACTAGTTTATGCCTTTGATGTGCTCTATGATATGTATATAAAAGCTGGCTATGATAGAAAAGAGATACCAAGGATAATCTTAGAAAAAAATCTCTATGGTCTTGATATAGATAATAGAGCGGTACAGCTTGGGAGTTTTGCTCTTATTATGAAGGGCAGAGAGTATAATGAGAATTTTTTTAAGGACATAGAAAAGAGGCATTTAGAGCTTAACCTTTGTTCTATTGAGGAAAGCAATGGTATAACTACGACAATGATGAAGGATTTAGTATATGAAAAAATACATAGGAAAGGGTTTGTAGAAGATATTGAGTATTTGCTTGAAGCTTTTATGGATGCTAAGGATTATGGGTCTATTTTAGAAGTTAAAAGGATAAACTTTGAAGCTTTGAAAGAAAGTCTTAAAGCTTTAGAAAATCATGAAGAACCTATGGTAGAAATAAATGCTTTGATAGAAAAGCTTTTAAACCTTGTAAAGCAAGGGGAAATTATAAGTGGAAAATATGATGCTGTAATAACAAACCCTCCATACATGGGACTTAGAGGTGTCAACGATAAGCTTTCTAAATATCTTTGTGAAAAGTACCCAGTTTCAAAGTATGATATGTTTTCTGCATACATGGAGGTATGTCAGAGACTTGCAAAAGAAAATAGCTTTTATGCTATGATAACCCCTCATTCATGGATGTTTTTAACGAGCTTTGGAGCTCTTAGAGAGAAACTTCTAAATGAAGGGACTTTTATAAACATGATACACCTTGGAGCTAGGGCCTTTGAAGAAAATGTAGGGACCATAGTGCAAAATGTAGCTTTTATATTTAGAAATGGAAATATTCCTTTTTATAAAACAAGGATTATAGACTTAACTAATGAAGAAAATAGTGTAAAAAAAGAAGCAGAGTATCTTTATATAAAGAAGCAATGTAGTAATAAGAAGTCTTACAACATGGATATTAAAACTTTAAGGGAGATTCCTACAAAGTCTATAGCCTATTGGGTAAGTAATCATGTGATAGAGCTTTTTAAATACCTTCCAACTTTGAGCAGCATAACAAAACCAAGACAAGGTATTGCTACTTCTGACAATAAAAGATTTTTAAGAAGCTGGTTTGAAGTTAATAGAAATGAAATTAAATTTGATGCAGCGAATAAAGAAGAAGCCATGGCTTCGGGAAAAAAATGGTTTCCTTACAATAAAGGAGGAGATTATAGAAAGTGGTATGGAAATAATGAGTATATCATAAATTGGGAAGAAGACGGAAGAGAAGTTAAGGAATATGCAGCTAAGCTTTACAAATCTTATAGCAGAACCATAAAAAATGAAGATTTCTTCTTTAAAAGAGGTCTTACATATACTTTTATATCAGAAGATATGGGGGTAAGATATTGTCCAAATGGGTTTATATTTGATGTGGCAGGTTCATCAGTGTTTTTTGAGGATAATGACATGATCAATGTAACCTTGGGATTTCTATGTAGCAAAGTTGCAAAAATGTTTTTAGATATAATGAATCCAACTTACAACATACAAGTTGGAGATTTGAAAAATATACCTATAAAAGAAGAGATGTATACATGCCCAGAAATAAAAGATAGGATAGAGAAAATAGTTATAGAAAACATAGAGATTTCTAAAAAAGAATGGGATTCTTTTGAACTCTCCTGGGAATTCAAGAGCCACCCCCTTGCAAAGAAAGGCATAAAGCTATGGAAGGCATTTCAGATGTGGGAGGAGCAGAGAAAAGATGATTTTTATAGGCTAAAGAAAAATGAAGAAATCCTAAATGAAATTTTTATAGAACTTTATGGACTAGAAAATGAACTTTCAAAGGACATAGATGATAAGGATATAACCATTAGAAAAGCTGATGTTAGTAGAGATATAAAATCCCTAATATCCTATGCTGTAGGATGTATTTTTGGAAGATATGAAATTGAAGAAGTTGAGAGCTATCTACTGAAAGGTGAAGAGTTAATGGTCAGCGGTTTAGAAAGTATGGATAGTAAGGCAAGGAATAAGTATTTTGCTGAGAATAATATCCTTATACTAACGGAGAACCAGTACTTTGAAAATGACATTGTTAGTAAGTTCATAGGATTTATTAGTGATCTTTATGGTGAAGAGAATCTAGAGGAAAATCTGGAGTTTATAGCAGATGCACTTAAGAGAAGGCCTGAGGACAGTGCAATACAAACTATAAGAAGGTATTTTCTAAAGGATTTTTATAAGGATCATCTAAAAACTTATGAGAAGAAACCTATCTATTGGATGTTTGATTCGGGAAAAAATCATGGATTTAAAGCACTTATGTACATTCATAGATATGATAAAAATCTAATTTCTAGGATTAAAGAAGAATATCTTGATGTGATACTAAAAAAGTATGAAGAAGAAAAAAAAGAATTTTCTTTCGTTATAGATTCAGCTGATTGTAGTACTAAAGAGAGGGCTCTTATTAAAAAGAAAATTGATAGAATTTCTAATCAAATAGTGGAAGTGAAGAATTATAATAATATAGTATCCTATTTTGCTAGCAAAAATATAGTTATAGGTTTGGATGATGGAATAAGGAATAATTATGAAAAGTTTCAAGGGATAAATACAATAGCTTCTACTGGTGAAGAAGCTAAAATGAGTTTATTTTCGAAGATTTGATTTTTCTAAAAACTAAGTAGAATTAGGGTTAAACTAATTCTACTTAGTTTTTTTATTAAGTATGAGATAAAACTGGAAACATTAAGTCATTAGATGTTATAAGGAAGCAAAGAATAGAAACTATTCCTATAGGGGTCAAATGGGATGCTTGCTTCATGATGCTAGTGAGGCTTATCTTGCTGATATAACAAGACCTGTAAAAAAGAGCATGGATGAGTATTTTGTTTGAGAAGAAAGACTTCAAAAGGCTGTATTTGAAATGGCAGGACTAAACGAATTTACTGCAGATAGCAGTGCTATAAAAGAAAAAATAAAGATACTTATAGAAAAAACAATAAGTCTTACAGAACTGCCACCAGAATCTATTTTGAAAATAGATGTGGATAGACATAGGGATGCTGTAAATGAACTTTTAAAACTAGCTAGTAAAGAAAGACAAAAAAGCTTATTGCACCTTAAAAAGTCAAATGATAGGAATAAAAAATCTTTGAGTTCAGGCTACAATTTTATAGGGGCAAATTTGACAAATACAAATTTAGTAGGAGCAAATTTAATAGGAGCACTACTTATTGTAGCAAATTTAAAAAATGCAGATCTTACAGGAGCAAATTTTATTGGAGCAGACTTAAGGGATGCAGACATCAGTGGAGCCAACCTTGAGCATAGTATATTTCTTACACAATATCAGATAAATAGTGCAAAAGGTGATAGTAATACAAAACTTCCTAAAGAATTGGTTAGACCGGGTTATTGGAAAAAATAAAAATAGGCCATGGTAGAATGAGAATGTAACTTAAGATTTCATGATGAAGGCTTAAGGTACATTTTTTTATAGGGAATTTATAGCATACCTATAGGGAGAATTGCAGCTTTTAATTGATAGGATAATTGGAGATTTTTAGTGATTACTTAAAAGTGGCTAATTGCCCATACAGATCTCTTTTATTAATATATAAATAAATTAATCAGTTTTGTAACTGTAGCTGAACCTCATGATGAATATTTCATAAAGGTGAAAGGTATAGCAGAAGGCACCAATGTATATATTATTAATCCAACAAATGATGATATGACTTCTATGGAATATAAAGATGGAACATTTTTCATATAGATGAAATAGCTTAATTTAATGAAGAAGAAAGGGAATTTATTGCAATGAGAAAGATTTTTTAAAGTACAAGATAAAATGATCTCGCTTAAAAGATTCTAAGGCCAGCATTTAAAACTAAGTGCTGGCCTTAAAGTATTTTATAATCTATTTTATAGTTACTATGTAAATATAATTTTATAAGACATGTGATATTTTTATTATTTTACTTGTAGCTTGTATTCTTTTGGAGATAAGCCAGTAACTTTTTTAAACATCTGACTAAAATAAGATGAAGTTGAAAAACCAACTATGGATGAAATATCCCTGATTGAATAATTAGTAGTTTTTAAAAGGTTCTTAGCTTCAGATATTCTTTTGGTTATTAGATAATTTATAGGTGAAACTCCTATTTGTTTAGTAAAACTATGAACTACATAATATTTGTTCACATGAGATATAGAAGCAAGTTTTTCTAAGGTTATATTTTCAGAGTAATGGGAGTCTAAATAATTCTTTATTTTCATGCATTCAAGATTAAGCTGGTCTTTTGGAGCTTCCTTAAGGTCTACTCCGTCAGATTCCCCTCTAGATATAAAGACGATGATAAGAGTAACGAGACTCTTACAAACAAGTTCATAATTTAAAGGTTTATTTTCCACCTCGTTAATTAAAAGTGGATCTATAAGCTTTAGATATATTCCTAAATTATCTGGATGAATAACTTTGTAGAGATCGCTTTTTTTCTCATCATTATCACTTACTAGTGTAGGAGAATCATGATGAACTAGCGAGAGATTGTCTATACCTAAAACTATATATTCTAGTGGGTCTTTCCCTGTATTAGATTTTTCTGTATGAAGGCAGTTTGGATTAATTATAATAAGGTCACCTTTAGAAACGTTTACGATATTATCATCTAAATGAAAATTTCCAGAGCCATTAGTTATAAAAAACATTTCAGTGAAAGGATGAAAATGGGCAGTACTATGCCAGTCATTTTCGAATTTTGATTTTGATATGTAAAGAAGTTCAAAGTCAACATTAAAATTAGTGTTTTTTTCTACATCGTATCTTGTTATTCCCATTTTGAAATCTAATCCTCCTATAACAAAATAATACAAATTACTCTTATAGTTTATCATATTATTGCTTATTAGTATATTGCTTTTTAGGACAATAATATTATAATTCTTAGCAATAAAGTTATTGTGAAAAAGATTACATTGATTGTAAAATAGAAGTAGACATAAAAGGATGAGAACTAAATAAAGGAGAGAGTGGTAATGAAAAGAAAAGTATCATCAAAAAAACTTTTTATTGGATGTTCTATAATTCCTGCAATAATATTATTTGTTGTATTTATGGTTATTCCAACAATCAATGTCTTCTGGATGTCCTTATTTAAGTGGGGAGGACTTACAAGCAAAAAAACCTTTGTAGGCTTTGATAACTTTAAGATACTTTTGGAGGATCAAAATTTTCTATCATCTTTCAAAAATACTTTGCTTATCTTAGTTGTAGTAACCTTAATTACATTGGTGCTAGCTATAATAATTGCAGCTGTATTGTCTAGGGAAAATGTTAAATTTAAGAACTTCTTTAGAGTAATTTTTTATCTGCCTAACATACTTTCAGTTGTTGTTATATCAGCTATTTTTTCAGCTATATTAGATCCTAACGAAGGGATTATAAATGCCACTTTAGATTTTCTGAGTTTAGAATCATTAAAAAGAATGTGGCTAGGAGATCAGAAAGTTGTTATATGGTGCATAATTTTTGCAATGATTTGGCAGGCAGTAGGATATTATATGGTAATGTATATGTCAAGTATGTGCAGTATACCAGAAAGTCTTTATGAAGCAGCAGAACTTGAAGGTGCTTCTAAGATAACGCAGTTCTTTAAGATAACATTACCTTTAATATGGAATGTAATAAGGACAACATTAACTTTCTTTATTATAAGTACTATAAATTTAAGTTTCTTATTTGTAAAAGTAATGACTGGCGGAGGACCAGATGGAGCATCTGAGGTTTTCCTAAGCTATATGTACAAGCAAGCTTACTCTAATTCAGCTTATGGATATGGAATGGCAATAGGCGTAATAATCTTCTTATTCTCTTTTGGATTGTCTTTTGTGATAAACAAAGCAACTAAGAGAGATGTAATAGAATTTTAGGGGGGAGAAACTATGAAGAAAAAGCTAAAAGATGTATCAGGGAAGAAACTATACAAGTTTTTCATATACCTTTGTTTGATTCTCTTTGCATTAAGCATAATAGTACCTCTAGGTTGGTCAATCCTAGCATCTTTTAAACATAAATCAGAATTTTACGGAAACCCATGGGCACTTCCTCAAGGCTTTTATTTTGAAAACTTTAGAAAGGCATTTATAGAAGCTCATATGGGAGAGTACTTTCTAAATTCAATTATTATAACTGGACTAGCTTTGGTAATACTTTTAATAGTAGCAATTCCTGCTGCATACACTCTTTCAAGATTTGAGTTCAAAAGCAAAAAGGTCATAAATACTTTATTTACTGCAGGATTATTTATAAATGTAAACTATATAGTAGTTCCCATATTCCTTTTAGTAGTAGGCGGAGAAAAGATTGTAAAGCAGATTTTTGCATTACCAGCCAGTATGACAATATTTTTGGACAGCAGAATAGTAATTGCCATAATTTATGCGGCAACAGCACTTCCTTTTACAATTTACCTATTATCAAGTTATTTAAAATCCATACCAAAGGCATATGAAGAGGCTGCTTACATGGATGGATGTGGATATTTTAAAACCCTTGTAAAGATAATAATTCCAATGGCTAAACCAAGCATAATAACAGTAATATTATTTAACTTCTTAGCCTTTTGGAATGAATATATAATAGCACTTACCCTTCTTCCAAATGGTTCGAAAACACTACCACTTGGACTTATAAATCTTATGCAGGTACAGAAAACTGCTACGGATTATGGGGCAATGTATGCAGGCCTTGTAATCGTAATGATACCAACAATAATACTTTATATTTTAGTTCAAAAGAAATTAACTGAAGGTATGACAATAGGGGGAATAAAGGAATGATAAAAGAAAATAATGCAAAAAAAGGAAGAGTCACTATCCCAACAGACAATGATTTCATAAAAGAAACTATAGAAATAGTTGAAAAGTGGGGAGCAGATGCAATACGTGACTGTGATGGCTTTAAACTACCAAAAGAGATAAGCGGCCTTGCAGAAAAAATTTACTCAACATATTTTGTGGCCCGTGGAGATAATGAATGGGCTAAGGCTCATATGGATGAATTGCAGCAGACTTACCTTATGACAAAGCATAAGGTAGCTCATGATGATATTTTAAAGATAAATATAATGGAAGATTATTTTAAGGAAGAAATAAAGCCAGATACTATTCATGATATAAAGGAATTTTGGGAAGTAATAGATAGAACTACTGGAGAATTAGTTGATACTGAAAATTGGGATTACAATGAAGAAACTCAAGAGGTCACAATTAAAAATATAACTAAATGGCATGAGTATACTGTTTCGTTTTTAGCCTATTGCATATGGGATTCAACCCAAATGTACAACCATATAACAAATAACTGGGGAGATAAGCCTCATGAAATACCCTTTGATATAAGAAATCCAAAGACTAATGCTCATATTTTTGAAGCTATGCATAATTGGCTTCATGAGCATCCAGAGACTAATGTGGTTAGATTTACAACTTTCTTTTATCACTTTACTTTAGTATTTAATAATCTTGCAAAAGAAAAGTATGTTGATTGGTTTGGATATAGTTCA
>JALEZF010000079.1 GCA_022773025.1 Clostridium sp.
TAAGCTCCATACAGGTATCTTTTTGCAAACCTCATTCATAGTTATAGCAAATTCACCCTGTATATACTGTGGTACTGGAAGATTCTCTATCATATCCTTTATAAGTCCTTCCTGTCCCAAACGCTGATAAGATTGGTAAACAGATATAAGCACTTCATCAAAGTTCTCTTCTTCCATTGTGTAAAATTCTTTTATAAATTTTTCAAGAGGTTTATAATTCTTTCGCTCTCCTATATACTCTTTTCCTGATGCCTTAAGCATGTCATTTTTAGTTAGTTTCTTGTAATCAGTAAGTTTTTCTGATGACTTAACGCTAGCTTCAAGCTGCTCTTCATTATCCATTAGAGTATTCACGCCAAGACCATCTATATAAATATATTCCTCTGTAGATATCTCCTCCATAGTCAAAAGCATATCTAATTCGTCTAAAGTAAGTTTAACTTCTACATCCTCAGGAAGTCTCACCATAAAGTCTTCTATAGTTAATACTCCATAATAGTGAAGCATTCCTTTGAACAATTTTACTACTTCTGAGTTATAGTTTAATCTACTTTTATTTATTTCAGGCAGAACCTCTATTATTTGAGATGGTACACAGGCATAAAGGTCTCCATTATTTGAAGCAGTATAAATAATACCAAGCTGTTCCATGAATACAACTGCATCCATCTTTTCATCTAGTTCTTCCATAAGAAGTACTCCGTTGTTTCTGCACATGATTTCCATGATATCATAGCATTCTAAGTTCATATATTTTGATAAATTTAAGATGGCTTCCTTATAGTTTTCATTGATATTATTTATTAAAACCTCTTTCTTGTCACTAGATTTATAGGAAATGTTTAAGTTATCCATTATAACCTTTAAAGTATCCTTGGTTTCAATATTCAAAAGCTCTATCAAATCATTTGAACACGCTCTCTTTGATATTCTTTTTAGCTTCTTTCCCATACTTTTATTAACAAGTTCCTCTAATTCTTCATCGAAGTCATTTTTGATTTCCTCTAATTCATTTAAAGCTTCCATATTTTCATTAGAAATATTATTATTTTCTTTCATCTTACACCTCTAAACTTTTATTGACCTATATTTAATTATATTATATATGTCAAGATTAGATTTTAACCTACATAGTATAGATGATATAAAAATAATAGCCTCCAGTTAGAAACTAGAAGCTATCTATAAACTCTGTATTCTAATTTTTATTAAAGAGCTTTTAAAGCTACAGTATTTAATAAACTCCATGGTTTGTTGAAGTGTGGTTGAAAGAAGAAGTCCGTCATGGCAAGCTCTTCTACAGTCATATTGTTTTGTATAACTACTGATAGTGTGTTCATATATTGAGTTAAATCTATCTTTGAGATTATCTGTCCACCTATGACTCTTCTTGTGTCACCATCAAATACAAGCTTTACTGTTGCTGGTTCAAAGGTTGGCATAAATTCAGGTCTATAGTTGTCTGTGACAGTGACGCTCTTAACATTTATTGAAGTCGTAGCCTTTGCCACCTCTTCCGTCATTCCAGTTGATGCTATATTTTGATCATAAATCTTGATTCCAGAAGTACCTTGTGTACCCATGTACTTTAGCGTTGGCTTTTCAATATTTCTAGCAACTAGAGTTCCCATTCTTACTGCATTTGTTGCTAATGGAATGTATCTCTTATCTCCTGCTGGATTGTATCTTACAACACAACAATCACCAGCTGCAAATACATCATCTCTACTTGTTCTCATATATTCATCTATGATTATTGCACCATTTGGAAGAGTATCTAATTTCCCTTTTACAACCTTAGTGTTTGGGGCAAATCCTATACATAATACAACTAGATCTCCCTTATAAGTTCCATTCTCAGTTACAACTTCCGTTACATTTCCGTTTTCCCCATTGAACTTTTGAACTTTCTCTCCTAAAACTAGCTTTACACCTTTATCTGAAAACTCTTTTTCAGCTATGTCTGTAAATTCCTTGTCTAGATATTTTGCCATGATTCTATTTTCAGCATCAATTAACGTTACATTTTTTCCTTGCATCTCGAAAGCCTCTACAAGCTCAACCCCTATATATCCAGCACCTATAACTATTACATTCTTTGCATTTTTTGATTTCTCTATTATAGTAAGTGCATGATCATAGTTCTTGCATAGCTCTATATTTTTAAGGTCTCCCCCTTCAAATTTTGGAACTATTGGCCATGACCCTAAAGTAAGGACTAGCTTATCATAATTGTCCTTAAATGTATCTCCAGTAATGAGATTTTTAACTTCAACTACTTTTTTATCAAAATCTATATCTAGAACTTCGTGTTTCATATTTGTAACTACACCAAGCTTTGCTAAATTTTCTGGTGAATTATAAAATAAGCTCTTAGTATCTTCTATAACTTTTCCGACATTTAATGCTATCCCACATGATAAAAATGAAATGTTATCATTTTTTTCATATATTGTTATTTCACTATCTGGGTGAAGTTCCTTTAAATTTACTACTGCGGCAGTACCCGCATGTGTACATCCAACTACTATTATCTTCATATCACTAACCCCTTTTCATAAATATTTTTATATAATAAGAAAAACTATTTGATATTCATTATCCATATGTTAATTATATCACAATCCTTAAAAAAGTATATAGAAAATGAAAATATTTTTAAGAATTATTATTTAATAATCTTTATTGCAAAATACTTTTTTAAATACTATAAGAATTTAGCTCATAATATCTTTGCATGAAAAAAGAAGAAATCATAAAAAATATGTTTCTTCTTCAAATACAACTCTATATTCTATTATAGAAGCTCTTTTCTCAATTCTTCACTTGTCTTTGGTGAAAGATATGCCATTGGAATATCAAAAACAGTACATGCTCCCGTCTTTCCTTCTGCCGATAATTTAGCTATAGCTCTAGCATAAGCTACCAATACGCTTGAAGTGAATTCTGGATTGCTTTCTAGTGATAAAGAAAACTCCATTTTTTCTTTGTTACAATCACCTGTGACTCCTGTTCTAATCACAAAACCACCATGAGGCATACCTGAGTGATTCTTTTGTAATTCCTCTTCACTTATAAAATTAACTTCTGTGTCATAGTCTGAAAAATAATTAGGCATTGTTTTTATTTCATTCTCTATTCTCGCCTTATCTTCTCCTTCATCAACCACTACATAACATACTCTAAGATGCTTTTCTCTAGCTGTAAGCTTTGGATTTTCTCCATTTCTAACCTTTTCTAAAGCTTCTTCTCTTGGTACAGTGTATTGCTTTGCATCCTTAACGCCCTTAACTCTTCTTATGGCATCAGAATGTCCTTGGCTTACTCCTGTTCCCCAAAAAGTATAGTCATTTCCCTGTGGAAGAATTGCTTGTCCCATAAGTCTGTTTAAAGAAAACAAACCTGGATCCCAGCCTACAGAAATTATACTTAATGTGCCAGCTTCCTTTGAAATTTTGTCCACGCTATCAAAGTACTCAGGTATCTTTGCATGAGTATCGAAACTATCTACTGTATTGAACATCTTTGCAATAGCTGGCCCTTGTTCTGGAAGGTCAGTTGCAGATCCACCACAAAGTATCATAACATCAATTTTATCTTTATATTCCTCAAGCTTTGAAATATGTACAGCCTTGCTGCCATCTTCAAGAACAATATTTTCTCTTCTTGTAAATACAGCTTTTAACTGCATATCATTATTTTCTTTAATTGCTTTTAGGACTCCTCTTCCTAAATTTCCATATCCAACTACTCCAATTTTAATTTTATTCTCCATATATCCTGCCCCCATTTTATTTTTGTTAATATTATATTACCATATTTATTTTAATATTTTTATTATTTATATAAAATAAAAAAAGTGCTTTTCTATAAGCTGCCCCTATAAGTTAGATTTTTTAGATCTAACTTATGGAGTCACCTTACTATGAGTATTAGCACTTTTAACTATTTAAATATAAGGATTTTAATTTTTAGTATTCAAAGGAGATTCCTTAACTTCCTTATCCTTTGAGATAGTATTTTTAGTATCTTCCTCATTCATCTTCCTATATATATCTTCTTTCATCTTTTTTGTGAAATCACTTTCCTCTGTGTCATTTTTAAAATCCACACCAAGCTTTTCTGATAATAATACTGCAAGAAGGCTCTCTACAGCATTGACATTGTTGCCTGCTCCATCACTGCTTCCCATAGTGACAACATTATTAGGTACTATATTGATCTTGCCTTCCTTTATAGCCTCTGTAAATTTGCTCATCACATCTTGAATAACTTGATATTGAGGACCGCCGTAAGCATTAACCTGCTCCTTTATTGCTATAGCTTCAGCTATTCCAAGTCTAGCTTTCATTTCAGCTTCTGCTTCTGCAAGTCTCTTAACCTTGTAAGCTTCTGCATCAGCAAGAGTCTTTTGCTTTTCTGCATCCTGCCTTGCCTTTTGTAGTTCTGCCTTACCTATATTGTCTTGAATATTTATATTTATAGAGGACTTAGTAAGTTCAGACTGCTGCTCTGCCTTAGCTTGAAATTCCTTTAATTCCTTTTCCTTTTCACTGGCTTTCATTTGACTGCTATAGGTTTCTATCTTCTCCTTAGCGAGCTGCCTATCACTTAGCTGCTTAAGGATTTCTTCAATTTTCTTGTCTCCATTAGGTGAAGGAGTTCCAATAAGCACCTCTTCAAGTTCTAAATTGTAATTCTGGAATTTTGATTTCATTTCTTCAGTAGATTGTTTTTGTATTTCTGAACGATTTTGAATAAGCTCTATAAGAGTCATTTTCTGAGCAATATTTTTAAAGTATGAAGAAACCATAGGGTCAAGGGTTTGATCTACAAGTCTCTTTATATCACCAAATCTTTGAATCACAAGTGGTGCTTTCTTATAATCTATATGAACAACAACAGATAGAGGAAGAGTTGGCTCAAAGGCATCCATTGTTATCAATGTTACTTCTTTAAGATTCTCATCATATTTGTGTCCTCCCATTTCTGATTGGACCCATTTTAAAATAAAGTTTGTAGTTGGAACCTGGGTCAATATCCCTGCTGAAAGGTTATATGAATATTTTCCCGGTTTCAAAGGGATTACCCATATTCCTTTGCATCCCTCTTCTACTAATTCTCCATGAGTGTAGGTACTTCCAGATACGTCTTCCCCCTTCTTTCCAACAAAGGAGTTTACAACTCCGGCAAAACCTACAGGAATTATAGTCTTAGGGATTATATCAACTGTTGCAAATAATCTATTTATGAAATAGGTACCATCACTGATTACCTGATATTGCTTTCCTCTATATCCTCCTGCTTTCAAAAAAGCCTCAGGATTTTGGAAGTTGTTATGGTAGGTTTCTTGGTTATTAGGATCATCCCCTACTACTGGCGCTATAATCTCACCATTAGCTAGAGATGGCCCGTCTTGAACTGTAATTATACCCATTGGATCCTTAATGATCTCTCCTGCTGAATTCTTAGTTCCTTCTTTGATGACTACAGGTCTAAATCCCTTTTGTGCTCTCAAATCATCAGCCATTCTTGAAATCTGTTCAACCTCAAGTTTGTCTCCAATGTTTATATAATAATTTGTAGCTTCCGTTAGTATTATAAAGATACTTAAATTGAATGCATAAGTTCCCTCTCTAAGGATGGCTCTTTGAGGTCCCTTTTGTCCTCCATTAGCTAAGAATGCTCTAGTATCCTGATAGTTTGAGCATTCAACAACTCGTCCTAATGTCTGAGTTTCTCCCAAGGCTTCTCCATCTCTGGCAAACACATAGCCAATTTGTCCTTGAGAAATAGTAACCAATGGACTTTTTATAATTTTATACAATAAACGTGATTTAAAGTGTATACCCGTTCTAAGTACATCTGGTTGAAATCCAGCTTCTCCATTTAAAGCTATAAACTTACCATCTTTTAAATTTCCTTTTGGAGACCACCATTTTTCTACAACTCCTACCTCATTTGTTCCAATTATAGTTAATCCAAGCACTTTAAATATCAAAAGATATAAAGCTATTATGCCCAGTATAACCATAACTACAGGGAAAACATAATGTCCAATACCGCTCATAAATCCATCTCCTTATTACATAGATTAAACAAAAAACTGTTAATCTATATATATTCTTCATGGACTTTCAGTATACTGATTATTTCAGACTCTTGAGCCTCTCTATCTCTCTTTCAGGGAAATCTATAGTTTCTCCTAAGGATATATTCCATTCTTCTTGCAATAACTTTATTTGATTTTTTCTAGCTTCAATAGCCTCATCATAGTTTCCTCTTATTTCTTCAATATGGGCTATGGCTTCAAAGGCATCGGTATATCTAGGTTTTGGCTGAAGTTCAAATGCTTTTCTATAATAAATTACTGCTTCATCATATCTACAAAGTTTTGCCATACAATCAGCATAGCATGCATTGGTTAGCCAGTTTTCAGAATATCTTTCTAGCATTTCATCCCAAACTTTTTCGGCTTCTTCTAATTTGCATTCTTTTTTTAAGATAAGCCCCATATACAATGGTACACGTAAATCATCTTCAACTCTTCTCATTTTCTCTAGGTATACTCTTGCTTCTTCTGTTCTTCCGTCTTCAATAAGGGAATCTAAAAGCCACAAATATCCTCTAGCATAGTTAGGATTCTTTTCTACGAAGTCTTTATAGTAATCTATTAGCTCATGATGATTTGATATATTCCAATCTGGAATGATTCCATTCAATGCACAGTTTAAAATCGCATGACTGTCTTTGCTTTCCGGCTCTAGTTCAATGGCCTTCTTCACATAGTTTGCTGCTAAATACTTATAATTTTCTGCCTTATGAGCATATAAATCGGCTAATGTCCTAAAATATATAGCTTCCTTTTCTCCTTCATTTATCTTGTCCAACAAATACTGATTTGCATAATTAAAATCATCTTCACTTAGGATTTTTTCATCCATTATCATATTTTGAATTCTCTCTAGATGGGCTTCATCCGTCATCTCAAAGAGTTCATCTATTGTCACTCCAAAATATACAGCAAGCTCTGGTAAAAGCGCCAAATCTGGAGCAGTTATTCCATTTTCCCATTTAGAAACTGCCTGACAGGATACCCCCATCTTCAAAGCAAGTTCCTCTTGGGTTACGCTCTTCTTTAATCTTAGCTTCCTTATCATTTTTCCTATCTCTATCTTCATTCTCGTCACCTTTTCTTATTTATTTGGTCGACCATAATCTTATTATCGTATAGGAAAAGTTATTATTCAATGACTGAAGCGTTGACATGATTCAACTGATGGTTGAATCAGAAATAACTTTTTTGCAATTTTCCGTTCTTATAAATTATTTTTAAATGCAAATTGAAAAATACTAAATATCATTACTTGAAATACTTCTTGGCCATGAAAGCAATTTCTTCTTAGCTATTCTTAAAGTTTTTTTATTTGCAAAATTTATATTACAAAAATAATTATGGTAATTAGCTATCCAAACATATTTCTCCCAAACTCTTATATCATCCTTATGTAAATCTAACATTTCCTCAATCTTAACTTTATGTTTAAAAACCATTTTCCATCACTATCTATTAATATTTTATTTTGCTGTGGTGCTATATCATAATTATGGATATATCTTTGTAGCCTATTCACTGTTTTATCATCTAACACAATTCTTGGGTAACATGCTAAATTGCTTTCAACATAGTGTGCATCTAAAAGAGCTGGTCCAAAAACTATATCATCATTAATATAAAAATCACCTACACTAACTCCACCTCTAACAAAAAGACCTTCTAAAGCTAAATTAAACTGATATTCTGATACATTATCTAATATTTCATTTAATTCTTCTTCTCCATCATCTTTTATAGGATAACCTACAATCATATTATCAGTGTATATTTTTATTTTTCCTTTGCTATATTTATTCTTAATTATGCATTGCTTATTCCTATTTATAAGGGAATTAATTCCTTTAATTAAATTATTCCCATATTTATTATCATTTGTAAAAAAATAATATATCTATAGTACATACCATAGAGTTGACAAGCATTGGATTATTCTCATTATATTTTTGCATACTTTTTCTCCTCCATTTAAATTACTATATTGACTATATTTTAACACTTACTTAAAGGTGTTGTAAGTAAGTTTTTATTTTTATAAAAAAAGGTTGTAGTATAAACTACAACCTTCAACAATCTAAAATTATCTTCTATTTTGTTCTTTTTTAGCTCTTCTACAAGCTGAACATCTTGTTGGTTCGTTTCCAAATCCCTTTTCTTTGTAGAATTCTTATTCTCCTACTGAAAATATGAATTCTTCTCCGCAATCTCTGCATTTTATTGTCTTATCTGTCATAAATATTCCTCCTAAATTTAAAGATTCTAAATTGATATAATAATCTCTAACTTTCAAGAAACTATCTACCCAAATGAAACTTTTTTTGTTAGCAATCTTGCTACTTACTTAGTATAACATAGTCAAAATAGTCTTAGGTAAATCATGTCAATACCTAAGGCTATAAACCTCATTTACTTATGATACGGTTCCCCCTTCATTATTCTAAATCCCCTATATATCTGTTCCAAAAGCATTACTCTAAATAGTTGGTGAGGAAATGTCATCTTTGAGAAACACAATTTATAGTTTGCTCTATTTAGCACATCTTTTGAAAGACCAAGGCTACCTCCTATTATAAAAACTAGATTTGAATTGCCTTGTATGCCGCAGTTATCTATGAAGGATGAAAATTCTTCTGATGAAAGAGTCTTGCCTTTTAGGTCCATGGCTATTACATAGGCATTATCTTTGATTTTTGATAGGATTTGAATGCCTTCCTTTTCTTTGATTTGAAGTTCTTCCTTCTCTGAGGCATTGTCTGGTGTTTTTTCATCAGAAACTTCTATAATTTCAAGCCTGCAGTATTTGCTAAGCCTCTTTGAATATTCATCTATTGCGTCTCTTAGAAATTTTTCTTTTATTTTTCCTACTGTTATAAGAGTTATATTCATTCTTTATTCTCCTTGGTGATTTTTTATAAAACTAAAGGCCTTACCTTACAGTAAGACCTATCATATCAGACTAAGCGTTTTTGCCACAGCATTTTTTGTACTTTTTGCCGCTGCCGCAAGGACATGGATCATTTCTTCCAACTTTATTTTCATTAACTATAGTCTTTGAAGCTCTCCATGATTTTTGGATTTCTTTTCTCTTTTCATCTGAGAATATTCCATCCCATTGTGGAAGTTCATATAGATAATCAGCTTTTGCATCTAACATGTTGAAATATAGCTTTTCTAAATCTAAGTTTAGTTCTAAAGCAGTGTCTGCTTCAACTTCTTCTAAATTTAAAGGAGTAACTAAGCTGTCATTGATTCCATCAACGAATCCCATAACAAACTCGCTAGTAGTTCCAAATTCTTTTGCTAAATCAGCTATAGTTGTCTTTACAGCCTCTCCGTGATTAGCTAGAATTTTTGTGTATATTCTTTTTTCTATATCGCTATATTCATTCCAAAAAGCTTGTTCTCCCTTTGTTTTAACATAGTCTACAACCATGTCGGTCCATTGTGCATACAAACTCATCTTATTCATTCTCCCTTTTATTAAATTATTGTACATTTATTATTCTTCTATTATAAATAAATATAGAATAATTTCAATACATTAGTATCTTATTTTCTAATTGTTTATAGTTTTATTTTGAATTTACTGTTTTTAGCATATCGTCTTTTCCTATAGGGTCCATGGTGCTGTAGTTTCCGCCTATAGTTTCAATATCTTTATTTTCAATCAA
The DNA here is from genome assembly GCA_022773025.1 of Clostridium sp. Taxonomy (GTDB): domain Bacteria; phylum Bacillota; class Clostridia; order Clostridiales; family Clostridiaceae; genus Clostridium_X. The sequence goes on from JALEZF010000079.1 coordinate 9,787, forward strand.
AAACTTAACTTTATTTACTTTTGGAAGCTGGCACAAGGTATTTACTATGCCTTTAATACATGCTTCTTCCTTTGCTGGAGTCATTTTTATCGATGCTCCACTACTTAAGTTTACTACAGCAATATTATCCTTTATGGAGAAACTTAAAAGTCTCGTATCTTTAGACAAGATTGGCTTTAGTTTGCTGTTTAAGGATGGTCCTGCAATAAGTGAGTTTATAAGAGTTTCACCTATTACTTCTTCCTTATCCATTACAAGCTCTTCCATTCCTATCTTTGATTTTGACTCATCTGTAGAGTTATCAAAATAAAGTTCTAAATCTAAAAGATCCCCTTCTTCATTTAGAAGCTTCATATTCTTTATCTTTTCTTTGTTATTTATGCTGACCTTATCAGCTTTATTGCATCCTACGAAAGTTAAGGAAATTACAGTCAGGGCTAAAAATATAGTTTTTTTTAGAGTGATTTTCATACCTGTCTCCCTTTCTTATGCTTGTAAATCTATATATTAATATTAAAACTCTATGTAGCTACTAGGTTCCTTTCTATCCGCCAATGTTATAGTTACATCATGATTTAGCTTAACTCCATTTTCCTTGAGTACAGAAGTCACTGTTTCATAAGCTAAATCTGGATAGTTGTTAGTTTTGCTTAAATGACCAAGTATAATAACTTTGTGATTTCCATTTAATAGATTCATTATAGCATTTCCACAAGCTTCGTTAGACAAGTGCCCTACGTTGCTTAGTATTCTTCTCTTCAAATTGTAAGGATATGGTCCGAATTTCAGCATTTCTACATCATGATTGCTTTCTAAAAGTATCACGTTAGAATCTTTTATATTTCTTTCAACCTCTTCAGTAAAACATCCAAGGTCAGTAGCTATACTGATTCTCTTATTACCACAAATAGCCGTATATCCAACTGGATTTGCAGCATCATGTGGTATTGAGAAGTTTATCATGTCTATGTCTTTGATAAGAACATGATTTTCTTTTAAGACCTTTATATTGTGTTCTTTCACCTTACCTAGTGATTTTTCCATGGCACACCAAGTCTCCTCATTTGCATATATTGGTATATCATGCTTTCGAGAAATTATCCCTGCACCTTTAACGTGGTCTATATGCTCATGAGTTATAAAAATTCCATCTATCTCTTTAGGATTTACATCTATACTATCTAAAGCGCTATCTATAGCCTTACCCGGCATACCAGCATCTATTAATATATTTGCATTTCCCGAAGAGATAAATATACTATTTCCACTACTACCGCTATATAAAGAATAAAACTTCATATTACTCCTCCGTAACGGTTTCCCTTCTTATATCTGCTCCTAGAGCTTTAAATTTATTTTCGATATGAGGGTAACCCCTATCTATATGATCAATATTGAATATTTCTGTTGATCCCTCAGCTACAAGTCCTGCTATAACCATAGCCGCCCCTGCTCTAAGGTCTGTAGCTTTAGTCACTGCTCCTGTAAGCTTATCAACTCCATCTATTATGGCAGTTCTTCCCTCAACCTTGATGTTTGCTCCCATCTTTTTAAGCTCATCAACGTGCTTTAGTCTGCACTCATAAATGCTTTCATTTACCATGCTTCTTCCCTTAGATATAGCTAGCAGTGTACTCATTGGTTGCTGGATATCTGTAGGAAATCCTGGATATGGAGCTGTCTTTATATTTACTCCCTTTAATTCTCTACGACTATCTACAACAACATAGTCATCACCGTATTCTAAATCTACACCCATCTCTACAAGTTTTGCTCCCATAGATTCTAAGTGCTTTGGAATTATATTGTTTATCTTAACATTTCCGCCACAAGCTGCTGCCGCAATCATAAAGGTTCCAGCTTCTATTTGGTCAGGAATTACACTGTAATCACAACCCTTAAGCTCTTTAACACCTTTTATCCTTATGACATCAGTTCCTGCTCCCTTTATGTTTGCTCCCATAGAGTTCAAAAAGTTTGCAACGTCTACTACATGTGGCTCTCTAGCCGCATTTTCAAGAACTGTAGTTCCTTCTGCAAGAGCTGCTGCAAGCATAACATTTATAGTTCCACCTACAGTTACAACGTCAAAAAATATGTTTGTTCCTATAAGTCTCTCAGCCTTTACTATAACTGCACCATGCTCTATTTTAACTTCTGCACCTAATGCTTCAAATCCCTTTATGTGCTGATCTATAGGTCTGACACCTATTGGGCATCCCCCTGGAAGCTCAACTCTAGCTTCTTTAAATCTTCCTAGTAAAGCACCAATTAAGTAGTAAGAAGCTCTCATACGTCTTACATCCTCTGTACATGCTTCTAAAACATTTAAAGATGTACTATCGATAGTTAGAGAGTTTCCCTCTCTCTTAACTGTGCATCCTAAAGACTCTATTATTCTCTCTAAACAATTTATGTCCTCAATATCTGGTATATTATCTATAACACACGCCTTACTACTAGCCATTATAGCCGTTGGTAATATTGCTACTGCTGCATTCTTTGATCCACTAATACTTACCTCTCCATTAAGAGGTCTTCCTCCATTTATAACAAGCTTTTCCATCTATTCCACCCTTATCTCATTATTTCATAATCCGCAAAATCTTTTATTCACCAAAATCATATAAAATCTGATATCAAGTTTTCTCTGATACTTAATTTGTAGTATTCCCATTTCTTGATATACTAGCAAAATCTTTAATTTATTTTTTATGTCACATATATTCCTATAAGTATAATTTTAACCATGCATCCAAATTTCTAAGCTATCTAACAGCATAATATTTTTATAATGTGCATGACAATTTTTGTGGTCTTTCATATTTCATGTAGATTAAAATCGTCGTTTTTTACTAAACCACACTTTCATAAATCTCATTATATCATAATATACATAGTTTTTAACAATGTTTTTTTGTGTTATTTATTAATAATTCTTGACAATTTTCTGTTTACATCTACTCAGTTTATATAGAATATAATTTTATAATTAAAATTTGTGTATATATGCTTAAATAATCTATGTTATAATTGATATGGTAAAATATATAAATATCAGTCGCTAAGACAATTGAAGGGAGGTTATTGCATTACAGCATTGTGCTTTAAGCTTATGCATTATGTAATGACAGTATAACTATGAAGTACTATATAGTAGCATTGCTAGATGATGAATCTTATAAATCAATAGAACCACTTCAGAGGAATATAGCAAGGAAGTACAGGCTTTCTCGTGGTAACTCAACTTTTCATATTCCCCTAAGTGTCATCGATAATCCAAACATGGATAAGTTTGATGAAATAATTTCAAATATACTAAAACCTTATAAAACTTTTAAAGTTGAACTAGGTTCCACTTTGTTTTCTGATGAAAATGCTAAAACTTTCAGCCTTGAAATTGAAAACAAAGGATATATAAAAAGATTATCAAGGGTCATGAATGATACCCTGAAGCTACACGGATTTTCAGTTAGGGATATAGAAACTGAAAGCAATATGTATGTAGCTCTAAATAATATAAATAGTGTATCAAAGGATTTAAATAAAACTTATAACAACCTGTCCCCTAATGTAAAGATGATAAAGATTAATAGAATAGAGCTTTGGAAGTCTACTGGAGGCAAGAAAGAATTTATAATAAAGACCTATCCCCTTAAAACCTTTTAAATCTTTTTTGAAAAATAATTTAATTAGGAAACGATTACTTATCTTTTCAAAAATTCTTTTATAGTCTACAATATTAATATTGCTTAGAATATTTGAGTTTATAGAAAAGAAAGGCGGCCTTATTGTATGAACTTGAACAAACTATTTGACCTTCAACAAGATCTTAATTACAGATTAGTAGAAGGACACGATTTAGATGAATATGTTTTATCACAAAGAAAGGCATTAGGACTTCATGTTCAAATCGGTAAATTAGCTAATTCAACTAATTGTTTTAAATTTTGGAGTAAAAAAGATTCAATAGATAGAAAAGTTGTTTTAGAGGATTATCTTTACTCATTATTTTTTATACTAAGTATAGGTCTTGATAAGTGTTATACAGATATTAATCTAAATCCAAGACATAGCGAATACTGTCTAACAGATCAATTTTTGACACTGTACATAGATATAAACGATCTTGTTATAACTTCATCAAAAGACCACTATAAGACTATATTTGATGACTTCCTGTCATTAGGTTTGTCTTTAGGATTCACTGATGAAGAAATAGAAAACACTTATATAGAAACCATGACGAATTTAGACAAAATTAAATAGCAGCAATTATATTTTTTAATCTAAACCCTAGTAAAATTTGCTAGGGTTATTTTTATTTTTTGGGAAAAACTAATTTTAACTTATTAAATGCATGTAAAAGGAGATGATTTTTCATGATAGGAATAATTTTTTCTATAATAGCTGGAGCTGCTATGAGCTTTCAAGGAGTCTTTAATACAAGACTTGAGGAAAAGATAGGTACTTGGGAAACTAATGTTTTAGTTCAAGGCGTAGCTTTTCTATTAACTCTTATAATAGTTTTATTCTTTGGTAAAGGTGATTTTAAAGAGCTTGCTTCTGCAAATAAACTATATCTTCTAGGTGGAGTCTTAGGTGCTGTAATCACCTTTACAGTTATGAAAGGTATAGGAGATTTAGGTCCTACCTATGCCATATCTACAATATTAGTATCTCAGCTTTTAACAGCAGGAATAATTGATGCTTTTGGTCTTTTTGATTCGCAAAAGCTTTCTTTTGGCTTTTCTAAAGTACTTGGAATTGCTATAATGGTTATAGGAATTGTAATATTTAAGTGGAAAGGCTGATTTATTATACGGAAATTTAAGGGGGATACAAATGGATTTTAAACAAATTGAAGCTTTTATTAGTGTAGCCAAGTTAAAAAGCTTTTCTAAAGCTGCAAACACCATATATTTGTCACAACCGACTATAAGTTCTCATATTGCTAGTTTAGAAAAGGATTTAAATATCCAGCTTTTTGACAGAACTTCTAAAGAGGTAAATCTAACTCCAGCAGGGCGCTGCTTCTTAGAGTACGCTTTAGACATAATAAATACTAGAAACAATGCAATAAACTCCATATGCGATTTTAATAACAATGTTTCTGGTTCATTAAATTTAAGTGCTAGCACCACACCATGCAATACAATAGTTCCTCATTTAATTGATAAATTCGGCGCTCAGTATCCACATATAAAATTTAACATAAAAGAAGAGGGTTCTGGCGAAATAGTTCAAGCTATCGAAAACCTAAGCTGCGAAATAGGAATTATCGGTAATCACATCCAAGGTGACAAAATTCATTGTTTTAAACTTATGGATGATGAGCTTGTTATAATATCTAGTCCAGAGCTAAAACTGCCTTCCGAAATATCAGTGGAGGATTTATTGAAATATAAATTTATAATGAGAGAACGTGACTCAGCTACCCGAAAAACTTTTGAGGACAAGCTAATTGAAGTTGGAGTAAATTTAGATAAGGTAAATATATTCTGCGAAGTAAATAGTCTTGACACCATCGTACAGTTTGTTAAAACTGCCGTTGGAATTTCCATACTATCAAAAAATGTATGTAAAGATTATGTAGAAAGCAAGAAGATAAATATCTCTACTATAAAAGGAATTTCAATGATAAGAGGAATTTACATGATATATAACTCTAAGCGTACCTTATCCCCTACTGCCAAAGCTTTTCTTTCTCTTTGCAAAGAAGAGTTTGACATAGCGTAATATTTTATAAAACCAAATTATTCAAAATAAACCTCTTAACAGTGATGATTTTTATCAACAAATTAATCAGTATAACATATAATATATACTGAAATCATTGTTAAGGGGTTATTTATGTTTTCTTTTAAGAATAAATTACATGAAGAATTGAAAAGATCTATGGACAAAAGAACATTTAAAACCTTTAGAGTTTTGATAAAATATAAAGATTTAGAAAAAAACATAATAAGCAAAATCATTTCTTATAAAGGTACTGTATATAGTTCTATTGATTCATTAAAGATAATAAGTGCCTCTCTTACTCCCCATAGTATCGAAAGGCTTATAGAATATCCTGAGATTCAATATATATCACTAGATAATTTTTGTTTTTTATGTGGCAAACGAAATGAATTAATAGGTGTCAACCTAAGGAGTGCAAATCGTACTTATCTAAACCCTAAATATGAAATCACTGGAGCAGGAATAGGCGTGGGAATAATAGATACAGGGGTCTATCCTCATAGTGACTTAATCAATCCAAATAAAATAAATTTCTTTTTTGATATGATAAATAAGTTTAATTATCCCTATGATGACAGCGGTCATGGTTCCTGTACAAGCGGTATAATATGTGGAAGTGGCGTCTCATCTAAAGATAGCATATTTAAAGGAATAGCTCCTCAAAGTCATCTCTGCATCTATAAAGCATTTGGCAGCAATGGGAGAGGATACGTTTCAGATGTGCTTTATAGCTTATCAAGGCTCATAGAAGATAGTGAAACATACAACTTAAGGGTGCTCTGTCTTCCATTTGAACTTTTAATTACAAATACTTTTATTGAGGATTTATTTCAAAGACTATTTGATATAGCTCAAGAGAAAAACATAATTCCTGTTGTACCAGCAGGTAATAATGAATCTACTGAAGGAACCTTAATGGGCATTGCCTCTTGTAAGAATGTTATAACTGTAGGTGGAATAAATACTTTTAATGGAGGATATCAAAGATATAAATATTCTTCTGCTGGACCAGTTCAAAAGGCATCTAAGCCTGATGTCAGTGCAGCCTGTGTTAATATAATATCTCTAAACACAGTGAAAACTTTTCTTCCTGAAAGAAATGGAATAAAGCTTTATCCACCCCATCTAGAAGAACCTTACGCTGTATATTCTGGAACTTCTACCTCATGTGCCTTTATAGCTGGAGTATGTGCTTTAATTCTTGAAAATAATCCAAAGCTTACTTTTAAGGATGTGGTCTCTCTTCTAAAGGTATGTTCTAGAGATGTGAATCTTCCAAAGGAAATACAAGGTGCAGGTTTACCAGATTTGAATATGATTTTTTCATAATAAAAAGTTCATCTTTATATCAAAGTTTATTTCTATATTCATAGATAAACTTTGATATTGATGAACTTTTTTGTATTTATCTTATTATTTTAGTATATATTTTGTAGGGTCCTTAGGTACCCCCTTATATCTCACCTCAAAATGTATATGAGGTCCTGTACTTCTTCCAGTATTGCCAGCATAGGCTATTACTTCTCCTTTGGTTATCTTATCTCCAACCTGAGATTTAAGCTTACTACAATGCCCATATAAAGTCTCTATATCATCTCCGTGATTTAATTTTATGAGATAACCGTAACCTTCCATCCATCCTGAATATGTAACTACACCATCCAAAGCTGCCTTTACAGGATCACCTATATTTGCAGCTATATCTATACCATTATGTTGCCTACCCCACCTTATACCAAATCCTGAAGTTACAGTTCCCCTTGATGGAACATCTAGAAAAGCCACATCTTCTTCTATAGGGTTTTTTGTACCCTTCACAATGACTTTTTCCTCTGGTTCTTTAGTAACTGTAGTCTTTACTACCCTTTCGCTGACTTTAGTATCGTTTATACGTGTTACTTCCTTCGTAATCTCTTTAGTGCCAGGTGTACCTTCGTCTAAAATCTTCTCCTGTCCTTTAAACATCTCAGAGGAAGTCTGTATAACTACGGATGGTTCAATAGGTTCATCCTGCTTCTCTTCACTTTTTATTTCTATCTTTAATGCTTCATTCTTTGTCTTTTCATTGAAAGCTATTATAGCTTCGCATAGCTTATCTTCGTCCGGTATCTCGTTAATCTTTGACTTAGTCTCTTCAAGTGCTATGGAATTTTTTATACTGGTTTTAGTAACCTTATCTTTTTCAATTCCACTTTTCCCTATGTAATAATCAGCAACTTTGTTTACTATAGAATTTGCACTCTTTTTATCTGTCACTACTCCTAAAGATCTATTGCTTACTTTAAGATTGTAACACCCTACATTAGGGTTCAAAGCTGTAAGTATATTTTTCTTTAATTCATCTGTATCTGCTAAAACATCATTCTTTACGAAGAACTTTTCGAATTTGATTTTCTCGTCAACATAGGTATCGCTATAATCAGCAGCTAGACAGTTCTGTACTTGCATCTCTGGCACATCAATGTCTTCCTTATTTTTCACATATCCAATCAAATTGTCCTCTACATATACTCCATATGCTAAATTACTTTCTCCTATAAAGAAAACTGCAAGCCATGGTAAAACTGATGCTAAAATCAATATTAGCAGCTTACCATGGCTGCTCCTACTACCTGGTTCCAATAAATGTCCACTCCTTTTGTCATATATTTCTGGCACTTCCTCTTCTAATCTACCCTCTTTTACCATATTATATTCACTTTTTATTTGTTGAGAGATTTTTTTGCCTTTGCTATAATAGAGTAGTTAAGTAAATCTAAAATGAAAGGAGGATGCTTATGAGTACCCTTATGTTTAAATCTTCTTCTCTAAACTATACTCCAGTAAGCAATGTTTTCATTGAAAAACATATGGTTAAAGCTAGAGGAGAATTCGTCAAGGTTTACTTACTTCTTCTTAAATACAGTCTAAATGGAGAACCTGGTGTAAGTTCATCTATACTAGCTTCTGCTTTAAATCTTTTAGAATCTGATATTATGAATGCTCTTAATTATTGGAGTGACGAAGGCGTTATAAAATTAGTATCCGTAGACAAATACGGGAATTATAACATAGAATTTATGGACTTATCTTATGATGAAAATTCTTCATCAAATAAAGATATCAATCTTTTAGAGGAATTAAATAAAAATTCCTTAAAGGATGCTTTAGGAGAAATCGAAAGTCTCCTTGGAAGGCCATTATCACCAACAGAGATGTCAACTTATATAAGCTGGCAGAATAATCTTGGCTTTTCACTAGAACTCATTCTTCTTTTGATACAATATTGCGTTTCAAAAGGGAAATATGATTCGAGATATTTTGAGAAGGTGGCTCTAGCCTGGCATGATGCAGGTATAAAAAATATCGATGAAGCTCAAAACTATATTAAAAAGCACGAGGACAAATGGTCTAACTACAGAAAAATTTTGAGTTTCCTAGGCATAAAAGATGCAGAGATAATGAAACCTCAAGAAGAGCTTCTTGACAAATGGGTGAATACTTGGGACTTTTCAGTAGATGTAATCCAACAAGCATGCAAAGTGTGTTTTGAGAGGCTTGGAAGGGCAGATTTCAAATACATCGATGGTATACTGAATAGCTGGAAAAAGGATAATATAAAAACCCTTCAAGATATTGCTAATAAAGACACTAAAAAAGCTACATCTAAAAAGCAGAAATTTAATGCTTCTCCATATTCTAAAGGCAATTTCAATAATTTTGAACAGAGAAGCTACGATTTTGAATCTTTAGAGAGAAAATTATTAGGATGGGATAAAGACGATGATTAAAGGTTATCAAGAAAAAGTATTAAAGATATATGATGACATAAGATACAGAGAACGTGAAGCTCTAAAAAATCGTAAAGATGAGATATTAAGGAATCATCCTGAAATTATGGATGTAGAGCATTCTATCAGCAAGACCTCCCTAGAGATAGCCATGACTTCCTTCAAGGATATTCCAAATAGAGAAGAAAGGCTGAGGGAACTTAGAAATAATCTGGAGGATCTTAGGGTAAAGAAAAGTGAGCTCCTAGTAGCTAATGGATACAAAATGGATGATCTTTCTTTGCATTATCATTGTACTAAGTGTAAAGATACAGGTTTCATAGGCATAAATAAATGCACTTGTTTTAACAAAAAACTTATCAATCTTTATTATAATGATTCCCATGTATCTGATCTTCTTAATGCTGAAAATTTCCATACTTTTGATATGTCACTATTTGGTTCTCATAAAAATGGTTCTGAGAGAGAAACTCCAAGAAGAAATATGGAAAATATCTATAGCAAAGCATTAGCTTATGTAGATACCTTTAAACTTCACTCAGATAATCTTTTGTTTTATGGAAACTCTGGAACTGGCAAGACTTTTATGACCCACTGCATAGCAAAAGAACTTTTAGACAGAGGATTTTTAGTAGTATATAGAACTGCAGAAGAGTTGATAAAGGATTTAAGAGCAATACGATATGATAATGATAAAACTTTAGAGGAACTTATTTTTAATTCAGACCTTCTGATAATAGATGATCTTGGTACCGAAAATATAAATGATTTTTCCAAAGCAGAACTTTTTAATTTAATCAACAGAAAAATATTAACTAAAAACAAGATGATTATTTCAACAAACCTTACTATGGAACAACTTCTTCAGACTTATTCTGAAAGAATAACTTCCAGACTCTTAGGTAATTTTGATGTATCAAAATTTTATGGTGATGACATAAGAATATATAAGAATTTAAAAAGATTAAACACAAGGCTTTAAAGTTTTTAATCCAATAAATTCAATTGAAAAGATATAATTGATAATGTTTCTTGTACCATTGAAATTTTTAAATAACAATAGAATCAAGGGTAGTCAATATGACTACCCTTGATTTATATTTAAGAATATATTTTTGAACATAAAAAAAGCTTGGAACTAAATCCAAGCTCTTGGAGCTGGCAATAGGAGTCGAACCTACAACCTGCTGATTACAAGTCAGCTGCTCTGCCATTGAGCCATGCCAGCATAAAATGGCGACTTAGAAGGGACTCGAACCCTCGACCTCCGGCGTGACAGGCCGGCACTCTAACCAACTGAGCTACTAAGCCGTATATGGTGGGCACAACAGGGCTCGAACCTGTGACCCTCTGCTTGTAAGGCAGATGCTCTCCCAGCTGAGCTATGC
>JALEZF010000080.1 GCA_022773025.1 Clostridium sp.
TATTCTACCATATGTAGATCCTACAAGTAGAGAATCTCCAGTTCTTAAAGTACCATTTTGAACTAATAAAGTTGCTACAGCTCCTCTTCCCTTGTCAAGCTTAGCTTCTATTACTGTTCCTTTAGCTTTTCTGTCAGGATCAGCTTTTAGTTCTTCCATTTCAGAAGTTAATATTACCATTTCTAAAAGGGTATCTAATCCATCCCCAGTCTTAGCTGATACAGGAACACATATAGTTTCTCCACCCCAGTCTTCAGATATTAATCCAAACTCTGAAAGCTCTTGTTTAACTCTATCTATGTTTGCACCTGGTTTATCTATCTTATTGATAGCAACTATTACTGGTACTTCTGCTGCTTTACAGTGATTTATAGCTTCTTTTGTTTGAGGCATTATTCCATCGTCTGCTGCAACTACTAATATTACTACATCTGTAACTTGGGCTCCTCTTGCTCTCATTGATGTAAAAGCTTCGTGACCTGGTGTATCTAAGAATGTGATCTTCTCACCATTTATAGTTACAGTATAAGCTCCTATATGCTGTGTTATTCCACCGGCTTCAGTTGATGTAACCTTTGCCTTTCTAATAGCATCAAGAAGAGATGTCTTACCATGGTCAACGTGTCCCATAACTGTTACTATAGGAGGTCTCTTAACTAGAGTTTCTCCCTCTTCAAAAATTTCTTCTTCTCTTTCTATGTGAACAGCATTCTCTTCTTTCTTTACAGCATCTCCACCAAAACTTTTAACAACCTTTTCAGCAGTTTCAAAATTTATCTCTTGGTTTACTGCAGCCATAACTCCATTAAGAATTAGAGCCTTTATAACTTCTACATTTGACTTTCCTAATCTTTCAGAAAGTTCTTTTACTGTTATGAACTCTTCAAGCTCTACTATTAGTTCGGAAGACTCATCATTTGAATCTTTGTCGTTTCTTTTAACATTTCTGTTTTTTCTTGTACCTTTAAATTTGCCTTTGTTCTTTACTACTGGCTTATTAACTTCTTCAGCAACGATTTCTTCGTACTCATCTACAATGCTCTTAGCACCTTCAGTTTTATTATCGCTATTATCTACAAGAAGTTCTTTTATTAATTCAGCATCCTCATCTTCTATAACGCTCATATGGTTTTTGACCTCTATGCTAAATTCATCCATTAAAAGTTTAATAAGATCCTTACTCGTTATTTCCAATTCTTTTGCTAATTCATACACTCTTATTTTTGACAAACTATTCACCCCCGATTAATTTATATATTCACTTTCGCATTTGTTTTTCTTCCATAGTTCTAAAAGTTTATCAGCCATCTTTTTCTCTTTTACGATTATGACACTGATTTCTTCTCGTCCTAATGCCATTCCTAGTGAATATTTATCTATATCTTTAATAAAAGGAATTTTATTTTCTTCACAATACTTACTAAATTTTTTCATTGTATTCGGAGAAACTTCTTTTGAAAGAATCAATAAAGACGGCTTACTTCTCTTTATGTACTCTTCACATTTATTATATCCCTCTATTAAATTACCTGACTTTTTTGTAAGCCCTAAAAATCCAAAAAATTTATTCATTTATTATCTCATTCCTTAAGGCCTCAAATACCTCTTCACTTATTGGAGTTTCAAGGCTTCTGCTTAATTTCTTAGTCTTAAATGCTTTTTCTAAACACTCTGAATTTTTGCATATATAAGCGCCTCTTCCTGGCTTCTTTCCAGTAAGATCTATTGAGACTTCACCTTCTGGACTTTTTACAATTCTTATTAATTCCTTTTTAGGCTTCATTTCCATGCAACCATTGCACATTCTTTGAGGTATCTTCCTCATCTTCATAAGACTCACCTCTCACCTAATTATTCTTCTACAATTTGAGATTTGCTCTTTATGTCTATCTTCCATCCTGTAAGCTTAGCTGCAAGTCTTACATTTTGGCCTTCTTTTCCTATAGCTAGGGAAAGCTGACTGTCATCTACTACGACTTTTGCACATTTGCTTTCTTCATCTATCTCTACATCTAAAACTTTCGCAGGACTTAATGAATTTGCAATATATTCTTCTGGAAGCTTAGACCATTTTATAATGTCTATTTTCTCATTCTTTAATTCGTTTACTATATTTTGTACTCTTACGCCTTTAGGTCCAACGCATGATCCCATAGGGTCTATAGCTTCGTCATTAGAACTTACTGCAATTTTAGTTCTAGAACCAGCTTCCCTTGCTATGCTCTTGATTTCAACTATTCCATCAAATATTTCTGGTACTTCTAGTTCAAATAATCTCTTTACAAGACCTGGATGAGTTCTTGATACGATAACTTGAGCACCTTTAGTAGTGTTTTTAACTTCAACTATATATAGCTTTAGTTTATCGTTAAAATTATAGTTTTCTCTTGGCATCTGCTCATTCGGTCCTAAGATTGCTTCAACTTTTCCTAAATCAACAAAAATATTATTTTTATCTTTTCTAGCAACTATTCCTGTAATTATATCATATTCTTTTTCTACAAATTCATTATATATGATATTTCTTTCAGCTTCTTTGATTCTTTGAACAACAACTTGTTTTGCAAGCTGTGCTGCCACTCTTCCGAAACTTCTTGGAGTAACCTCAACTTCTAACACATCTCCAACTTCATATCTTGGACTTATGTCTTTAGCTTTCTCTATACTGATTTCTGTAGTGTCATCATAAACTTCATCTACAACATCCTTTTGAGCATAAACATTTATTTCTCCTGTTTCTCTACTCATAGATATTCTTACATTTTGAGCTAAGCTGTTAGCATAATTTTTCTTATATGCTGCTACAAGCGCATCTTCTATTGTTGTAAATATTAAATCCTCACTAACACCTTTTTCTTTAACTATCTCTTTTAATGCGCCTATAAATTCTTCATTCATTTTAGAACCTCCTTTGTCTCCCCTCTAAAATTCTTCCACATTTATGGACTTTATTTTTTCTCTATCAATTTTCATTGAATCTTCTTCTGATGAAATATTTAAACTAAGATCATCAAAGGATTCTAGTACTCCCTTTATAACCTTTTTACCATCTAAAGATTTGATAAGTTTAACTAAAACAGTTTTTCCTATATTATCTTTTAACTGTTTATCTGTATGTAAAAATCTATTTATCCCTGGTGAGGATATCTCTAAATAATAAAAATCTTTTATAGGATCCACTTCGTCTAATTTATCACTTATAACTGTGCTTACTTTTGCACAGTCATCTAAAGAAATTCCCGCTTCATTATCTATATAAATTCTAAGATAATTTTCACCATCTTCTTTTGTATACTCCACGTGATACAATTCATACCCTAAATTCTCAACTATATCCTTAGCTATATTGCTAACTTCACTAATCAATACATCCTTTTTCATATTATCCCCTCCTTTGTGAGTCCATATTTTACTTTACTTATAAATATGTTGTACATATTTTAATTTAAATATTATACATTTCATTTTTGTAGTCAAAAACGCAACTAATAGTTGCGTTTACAAACAGAAAGAGCGGGTTTTGACCCACTCCTTTCATGCAGCTTAAATTCAAATGTAAAAGTTTATATCTTTATATTACCATAATAATAATTCAATTACAAGAGAATTTGTATAATTAGGCAATATATTGCCCTATATTCTTTAAATATTTGCTCTAAAGTATTGACAAAAATTATTTTTACATATTTTATTTTTCTCCTAAAAAAATATGTAGGAATATCCTACATATTTTCAATTTCTTTTAGAAGCTCACAAACAAGATCTTCTTCCTTAACCTTTTTTACTATAATACCTTTTTTAAAGATAAGACCTTCTCCATTACCACCAGCAATTCCTATGTCTGCTTCCTTTGCTTCTCCAGGACCATTTACAACGCATCCCATTACAGCAACCTTTATATTTTTATTTACTGAGGCAAGTTTATCTTCTACTTCTTTTGCTATTCTTATTAAATTAATCTGAGTTCTTCCGCAAGTAGGACAAGAAATGAATTCTATACCATCTTTTAGATTGCCAGTTGCCTTTAATATTTCTCTTCCAACTTTAATTTCATCTACGGGATCTCCTGTAAGTGATACTCTTATAGTGTCACCTATTCCTTCACTAAGAAGAGTTCCAATGCCTATGCTTGACTTTATAGTTCCTCTCCATACTGTTCCTGCCTCTGTAACCCCTAAATGAAGAGGGTAATCGCATTGGGATGACACTAACCTATAACTCTCTATCATTTTTGATACATTTGAGGATTTTATAGAAATCACTACATCATTAAAACCACATTCATCAAGAATTCCAACATGTCGTAAGGCGCTTTCACAGAGAGCCTTTGCAGTTGGGCTTTTGTATTTGTCTAAGATATCTTTTTCTAAAGAGCCACTGTTTACTCCAACTCTTATTGGAATTCCTCTATCCTTAGCATAATTTGCAACTATCTTAACTCGTTCCTTACTTCCTATATTACCTGGATTTATTCTTAAAGCTGAAACACCATTTTTCATACTTTCTAAAGCAAGCTTATAATCAAAATGTATATCTGCCACTAATGGAATAGATATTGCCTTTGTAATCTCTCCTATGGCCTCTGCCGCTCTCAAATCTGGAACAGCACATCTAACTATATCGCAGCCTGCCTTTTCTAATTCCTTAATTTGATTTATAGTAGCAGCTACATCTCTTGTATCTGTATTAGTCATTGACTGCACTGATATAGGTGCATCTCCTCCTAAAAATATGTTTCCTACTTTTATCTTTCTTGTTTCTTTTCTATTCATAAATATCAACCTCTAAATTTTTATTGGGAACAATATATCCTTTATCGTAACTAATATCATAAGTAGTATTAGTATAGAAAAGCCTATATAGTTTAATGTTCCTACTATCTTGTCATTAACTTTTCTCCTTGAAATCAATTCAATTAATAATATTACTGTCCAGCCTCCATCTAATGCTGGGAAAGGTAATAAATTTAAAACAGCTAATTGTAAGCTTAAATAAGCTACAAAATTCAAAAAGTTCCATATTCCAGCTTTTGCTGCAGCTCCTGATATTTTAACAATTGATACTGGTCCGCCTAAATCTTGAAGAGAACCATGACCCGTTATAAGTGATTTTAAAGCAACATAAGTTTGAATAACTAGAGATTTTATTTCTTTGCAGCTTTGCTTAACACTTTCAATAAAAGTTGGGTCAGCAACTGTTCTTGGTTCTACCCCTACCAAATACCTTTGTTCCTCCTCATTAAAATATGGTTTTACATTAAAGTTTTTTTCTTCGCCGTTTCTATCTACTATTATGTTTAAGCTCTCACCATTTGATACATATATTTCTGTAGTTAAGTCCTGCCATGTTGAAATCTTTTTTTCATTTATACCTATTATCTTATCTCCCACATCAATTCCAATGGATTCTGCAGGGGAGTTTGGGATTAATCCATTTACGATATTAGTGACATAACCCTTGTTCATGGTTATCACTGAAAATACTATAATGGCAAATAAGAAATTCATAAGTGGACCTGCTATTATTATACTTATCCTTTGAAGGGGAGATTTATTGCAGAAAGCTTTCTTATCTCCTTCAACAACTTCATCTTCTCCAAGCATTTTTACATATCCGCCTATAGGAAATGCTTTTAAGGTATATTCTGTTTCTTTTCCCTTAAAGCCAAAAATCTTTGGCCCCATTCCTAATGAAAATTCTTCTACGTAAACACCATTTACCTTTGCCATAATGAAATGTCCTAATTCATGGACAATTATAAGTACTCCTAAAGCTAACAAAGCGATTATTATATACAAATTAGATACCTCCTTAATAGAACTTTTCTTCTATGTACTTACGAGTTTTCAGATCCATTTCTAGAATATTTTCTAATGTAACTTCTTTCCCTTTATAGAGTTTATCCATAGTTTCTTCTATAATATCAGCAATCTGTAAAAAAGTTATTTTTTCTTTCAAAAATAAATCAACGCATACTTCATTAGCTCCATTTAAGATAGTTGGCATAAGTCCCCCTATTTTTCCCGCCTCATATGCAAGTCCAAGTGATTTAAAAGTCTTTATATCTGGCTGTTCAAATGTTAAATTCTTTACCTTATAAAAATCTAAAGAATCAACTATTTGAGCTTTTCTATTAGGATAATTAAGAGCATACTGTATAGGCAGACGCATATCTGCTGTACCAAGCTGAGCTATTATACTTCCATCATTATATTCCACCATAGAATGAATTATGCTTTCAGGATGAACAATAACTTTTATATCATCATAATTAACATCAAATAACCACTTAGCTTCTATTACTTCTAATCCCTTATTCATAAGAGTAGCAGAATCTATAGATATCTTTTTACCCATAGACCAATTTGGATGCTTCAAAGCCTCCTTAGGCGTTATTCCAATAAGGTCATTTTTCTTTCTCCCTCTAAAAGGTCCACCTGATGCAGTTAAAAGTATATTCTTTATAGATTTATATTCTGACCCTTGAAGGCTTTGAAATATGGCACTATGCTCTGAATCAACGGGAAGTATCCTAACTCCATTTTTTCTAGCAGCCTCCATAACAATTTCGCCACCAACTACTAAAGTCTCTTTATTTGCAAGAGCTATAGTCTTTTTGGCTTCAATAGCCTTTAGTGTAGGCTCTAATCCAACCATACCAACGATGGATGTGACTACTATGTCAACTTCTTCTAATGATGCTATGAAGTTTAATCCATCCATTCCATATAGAACCTTGCCTTTATATCCTAGATTTTTTATTTCACTAAGAAAAACTTCATATGATGGTTTATCCGTTATAACTACATATGGAGGATTAAACTCTTCAACTATAGATACAACTTCTTTTATATTTTTATTAGCAGATATAGCTATAAGTTTAAAATTATCAATCTCTCTTCTTATTACGTCTATGGTTTGAGTTCCTATGGACCCTGTAACCCCTAATATTGCAATCTTTGTCATAGCGACCTCCTCATTCACTTATCAAAATTTCTTTTGTAACTATTACATACAATGGACCAGTTATGATGCCTACTAGACCAAAAACCTTTATACCTATGTAAACAGCTACTAATACAGCCAATGGATGTATTTCTAATTTGTTGCTTATAAATTTAGTTTCTAATATCTGTCTTATTATTTCTACAAAAACATATAAAGCCACTAATCCTATAACTACAAAATATCTTTTTATTAGTATATTATACAGCAATAAAGGAATAAATACTATTATGGTTCCAACATAAGGTAATATATCTAATATGCCGCAAATCACTCCTAAAGTAAAAGCTCTAGGGATTCTCAATATATATAAACCAAGGGTTGTCATTATGCCAGAAATTAAAACAAGCCTAATTTCTATATGAAGGACATTTTTAAATTGATTTATTTTATTTTTGAACTTTGTGTAAATATCATTTCCTAGAACTTGTTTTACAAAATTTAATATATCATATTTGTCACTTAATATAAAGTAAGTAGCCATGTTTGCTATAAAATAGGCCACTACACCATCCGTTGTATACAAAGCTCCCTTTCTTAAGTAAGTTGTATCTATTACAGAACGGCTCAAGGTATCCAAGTTAAAAAATTGAAAGGTTTCATTATAATAATTAATTAAGTCTATTATAACTCTTCTAACGTCCTCATAATTTTTTGTTATAAAACTATAAAGATATTCATAAATATGATTGCCAACTGAAAATATCATAATTCCCAATAAACTATTAACTATTATAAGCGAAAGAAATGCTCCTGCTTTTCGAATTTTTATAACTTTACATATGGCACTTGTTATAGGGGAGCATACTATAGTTAGAAATAATATAAATAAAAACGGTGTAAAATACTTCTTTATTGCAAATGAAAACAGTACAAATATAAAAAGTATAAATAAACATTCAAAAATTTTTTTATATAATTTGTTCAATATATTAAACACCTCAAATTATCTTTCTTTGATTAATATATATTCTTCAGGTTATCAGAATATTTCAGGTTTACATTTTAAGTTCACTTTACATAATATTTGTTCCGTAATATAATTCCTTATAATTTTATTAATTACAATATTTCACTTAATTTAAAGATAAAAAAAATAGACCATCATATAAAATACGATGATCTATCTTAAATCTGCTACATGCCTAAGATTAATCTTAAATAAAAAAATACTACTACTGCTGAAAATAATATACTGTCAAACCTGTCTAAAATTCCGCCATGACCAGGTATAAGATTACTGTAATCCTTAACCCCTGCATATCTTTTGATAGAAGACGCTACAAGGTCTCCAAACTGGCAGAATACTCCGCATATAAGTCCTATTATTATATAGTGAATTAACGATATATTTACCCCATAGGAAGTTATAACAAATCCAAACACACCACAAGATATAGCACTTCCAAGAAGACCTCCTATAGAACCTTCCACAGTTTTCTTTGGACTTACTTCTGGGCATAGCTTAGTCTTTCCAAACATTCTACCCACATAATATGCTGTTGTATCACATAACCATGAAGCTATAAATACTAGCCATACTAAATATTTACCATACTCCATTGAATTTATAAGAGGTATGAAGCTAAAAAACACACCAACATATACAAATCCTAATATAGTCACACTTACGTCTGAAAAATTATACTTTAAATTTACTACAGGAATAGTTAAAGCTATAAATGTTAACCCTCCTAATATATATATAAGGTAGTCTGTATTATTATTTAACAAGAAATATATTATTATAGCTATATAGCCTAATATAGCTACAGGTTTAAATCCTTTTTTGCTTATTACATTATAGAATTCATACATTCCAAATAAGGATAAAAGTAGAGCTACAATTTTTAGATATATTCCCCCTAGAAATAAAAAGATAATAAATGGAGAAAGTATTAGTGCTCCTAAATATCTTTTATTAAAACTCATTTAATTAACACCTTCCTTTTATTTAAGGCCGCCAAAACGCCTAGATCTCTTTTGATAATCAATAATGGCTTTTCTTAAATCTTTCGGTTTAAAATCCGGCCAACATATATCTGAATACCAAAACTCAGAATATGCACATTGCCACAATAAGAAATTACTAAGTCTAAGTTCTCCACTAGGTCTTATTATCAAATCCGGGTCAGGCATAGATGCAGTATAGAGATATCTTTCAAAAATTTCTTCAGTTATAGTAGTCTCTTTAAGGTTATTAAGTCTTAAATCTTTTACTAAGGAATTTATAGCATGAAGTATCTCATCTCTTCCTCCATAGTTTAGAGCTAAATTTAAAACGACTCCTTCGTTATTTTTAGTCTTTTCATGAGCTAATCTCAATTCATTTCTACATACTTCTGGAAGTCTATCTATATTTCCTATAGAGTTGATGACTACATCATTATTATTTAATTCTTCAAACTCGCTTTTTAAGTATTCCACTAACAATTTCATAAGAGCATTTACTTCTTCAGGTGGCCTCTTCCAATTTTCTGTAGAAAATGCATATAAAGTTAAGTATTTTATATTCAATCTAGAACATTCTTTTACTATATTTCTTATAGTTTCTACTCCAGCTTTATGTCCAAGGGTTCTTGGTAGTCCCCTTTTCTTAGCCCACCTTCCATTACCATCCATTATTATGGCAATATGCTTCGGTATATTGTCTCTATCTATGTTTTCATCTATATCTACTTTTTTCTCTCTGAAGAACTTCAATCTTCTTCCTCCTAACCATGATGATTTATAGAAATTTAATTTTCTATAAATATAAAACCTGCTTAAGCAGGTTTTATATTTATATAGACATAATTTCCTTTTCTTTAGCTAGAACTATATTTTCAACTTCTTTTATATAAGAATCAGTTTTCTTTTGAACATTATCTTCTGATTTCTTTATTTCATCTTCTGATAAGTCTCCATCTTTTTTAAGAGCTTTAATCTTTTCATTAGCATCTCTTCTTATAGCTCTTATAGCAACCTTAGTTTCTTCTCCTGCTTTTTTAACATTTTTAACTAAATTCTTTCTAGTTTCTTCTGTTAATTCTGGAACTACTAATCTTATAACAGCACCATCATTTGCTGGATTAATCCCTAAGTCAGACTTTAATATAGCCTTTTCAATGTCTTTTAATGTGCTTTTTTCCCATGGTTGAATTAATAATATTCTTGGCTCTGGTGCCGATATATTAGCAACTTGGTTTATTGGGCACATGCTTCCATAGTATTCAATTTCTATTCTATCAAGCATTGTTGGATTAGCTCTTCCTGCCTTCATAGTTGCCAAATCAGATTTTAATACAGCTACGCTTTTTTGCATTTTCTCTTCAGCTTTAGAGATAATATCTTTTATCATCCTTAAACCCTCCATATAAAATTTTACTTACAAACTAAAGTGCCTATTTTTTCTCCTCTAATTGCTTTTTGGATATTTCCTTCATCATCAAGTCCAAAAACAAGAATAGGAATTTCATTATCCATGCATAGAGAAGTTGCAGTTGAATCCATAACTTGTAGTCCTTGATCCAACACTTCTATATAACTTAGTCTATCATATTTTTTAGCATCTGGGAACTTTTTAGGATCTTTATTATAAACTCCGTCAACTTTTTTTGCTAAAAGTATAACATCTGCTTCTATTTCTGCTGCTCTTAAAGCTGCAGTTGTATCTGTTGAAAAATAAGGATTTCCTGTGCCTGCAGCAAAGATTACTACTCTTCCCTTTTCAAGGTGTCTCATAGCTCTTCTTCTTATAAAAGGCTCTGCCACTTCTTTCATTTCAATAGCTGTTTGAACTCTAGTAACAACCCCTACACCTTCAAGAGAATCTTGAAGAGCTAAAGCATTAATACATGTAGCTAACATTCCCATGTAGTCAGCAGTAGTTCTGTCCATGCCTTCTCCGCTTCTTCCTCTCCAAATGTTTCCGCCGCCTACAACAGCTCCAACTTCTACACCCATTTCTACAAGCTGTTTTATTTCCTTTGCAATTCTTTGAGCTACCTCAAAATCTATTCCAAATCCATTTTCACCAGCTAAAGCTTCACCTGAAAGCTTAAGAATTACTCTTTTATATTTGCAACCTTCCATAAAAAACCTCCAAAATTATTGACCTAGGACTAAGTCATATTTTAAAAAAAGAGAACACCTAGTGTTCTCTTTTTATTTTTATCTAGTATAAATCTAGATTGTATTTATAATAAACTCAAAATTTTAGGAACACCTAAATAGTAAGATTGTATTTATTTTCCTTGTTGCATTTGCTTTGCAACTTCTTCAGCAAAGTTTTCTTCTTTCTTTTCGATACCTTCACCTTTTTCGAATCTAACGAATCTTACTACTTCTACTGGTACACCTAATTCCTTTGATTTCTCTGCAACAAGTTTAGAGATTGTTAAATCTGGGTTTTTAACCCAAACTTGATCAACTAAGCATACTTCTTTATAG
Organism: Clostridium sp.; assembly: GCA_022773025.1. Taxonomy (GTDB): domain Bacteria; phylum Bacillota; class Clostridia; order Clostridiales; family Clostridiaceae; genus Clostridium_X. The sequence continues at coordinate 11,437 of JALEZF010000080.1, forward strand.
TACTTCTTGATTCTTCCATCAACCATTTTATCAACTATTTTTTCTGGTTTTCCTTCATTTAAAGCTTGAACTCTGTAGATTTCTCTTTCTTTTTCTATAGCTTCTTGATCTACAGATGCTTCATTTAAGTATAGTGGATTTGAAGCTGCAACCTGCATCGCTAAGTCTTTTGCAAGTACATCTATAACCTCACTATCCTTTTCACAAGCTACTTGTGCAAGAACACCGATTCTTCCGCCACCATGTATGTAACTTCCGATAGAACCATTTTTGCTAGTGAATTTCTCGAATCTTCTAACGTTCATGTTCTCACCAATTGTTGCTATTAAACCAGTTAAAACTTCAGAAACAGTCTTTGTTTCATCTGCTATGTATTTACTTGCAACAAACTCTTCTACAGTTGTAGCATCTGTTGTTGAAGCCATTTTTGCTAAGTTCATAGCGAATTCTTTAAAATCTGCATTTATAGCAACGAAGTCTGTTTCACAGTTTACTTCAACTATACCAGCATTTTTCTTATCTTCAGAAACATAAGTTTCAACTAATCCTTCAGCAGCTATTCTTCCAGCTTTTTTAGCTGCAGCAGCTAATCCTTTTTCTCTTAAAAACTCAACAGCCTTTTCCATATCTCCGTTTGTTTGGCTAAGAGCCTTTTTGCAGTCCATCATTCCTGCTCCAGTTCTCTCTCTTAATTCTTTAACAGCTTGTGCAGTTATCATGATTATTCCTCCCTTTTAATTAATTGAAAAGGTAAATGAAACAGTTAGCTTCATTTACCTTTCTATAAATTATTCAGCTAATTGCTCGCCTTGTCTTCCTTCTATTATAGCATCGCTCATCTTTGCAGTTATTAGCTTAACAGCTCTTATAGCATCGTCATTTCCTGGTATTACGTAATCAACTTCGTCTGGATCACAGTTAGTATCTACTATAGCTACTACTGGTATTCCTAATATTTTTGCTTCTGTTACAGCATTCTTTTCTTTTCTTGGGTCAACTACGAACATAGCTCCGATGTTTGATGCATCTAAGTTCTTTATTCCGCCTAAGTTTTGCTCAAGTTTTTCTTTTTCATTCTTTAGCTTGATAACTTCTTTCTTTGGAAGAACATCAAATGTTCCGTCTTGCTCCATAGTTTCTAAAGTTTCTAATCTAGCTATTCTAGTCTTTATAGTGTTGAAGTTAGTAAGCATTCCACCTAACCATCTGTTGTTAACGAAGTGCATGTTTGATCTTACTGCTTCTTCTGATATAGCTTCTTGAGCTTGCTTCTTAGTTCCAACAAAAAGAATATCCTTTCCTTCTTCTGATACGCTCTTTATGAAGTCGTAAGCTTGCTCTACTTTCTTTACAGTCTTTTGAAGGTCTATAATATAGATACCATTTCTCTCTGTAAAAATGTAAGGAGCCATTTTAGGGTTCCATCTTCTTGTTTGATGTCCAAAGTGAACACCAGCTTCTAATAATTGTTTCATTGATATAACTGACATTTTCATACCTCCTGGTTTTTTCCTCCATCATCTTCATATTTATAAAGAACCTTTATAAAAGGCACCTTTTTTATAAATTGGATGATGTGTGTATTTTATCCTTGTATAGTATATCACATCGGTTTAAACCTAGCAATAATTATTTTTATTTAATTTTTAACTTTATATCTTTTAGATGTATAAAAAAGGGATGAGCATCATAACTAATGCCATCCCCTTTAATTCTTACTTTATTTTCTTTAATTCTTCTATAAGCTTTTCATTTAAAATCCTTATGTGTGTTCCCTTCATACCTAAAGATCTTGATTCAATTACTCCAGCACTTTCAAACTTTCTTAATGCATTAACTATAACTGATCTTGTTATACCAACCTTGTCAGCTATCTTGGATGCTACTAATAATCCTTCACTTCCATCTAATTCATTAAATATATGTTCTACAGCTTCTAATTCTGAATAAGATAAAGTTCCTATTGCAAGTTGAACTACAGCTTTCTTTCTAGCTTCTTCTTCAATTTCATCTTGTTTAGATCTTAATATTTCTAATCCTACTATTGTAGCACTGTACTCTGCTAATACTAAATCTTCATCTGTAAACTTTGTTTCAAATCTAGCTAAAAGTAAAGTTCCAAGTCTTTCTCTATTTCCTACTATAGGAACTAAAGTTGTTAACTTGCCTTCATTTTCACAAGATGCCTCATTGTCGAATACACATACATCTTTATTAGTTAAATTAGCTACTGTGTCGTGAATATTTAAAAGCTTAGAATTATACTCTTCAGGAAATCTTCCTTCTGCTAAAACAGTCTCTTTTACTACTTCACACTCAAATCCATTTGAAAAATTGTGACCAAGTATTTTTCCTTTTCTACTTACTATATATACATTACACATAAGCACATCGCTTAATAAAGTACAAATGTCATCAAATACAACAGGTTCTGTTCCTGATTTTTGCAAAATTTTATTTAACATTCTTGTCTTGTTTAATAATGTGGACATATTTTTTCCTCCTTCTTTATGCTACAGCGACTTATCCTTTATTAATAGTTTATATAAAACTTTATTTTTCTGAATATTTCCAATTTATAAACTGTTTAGAATTGTCCCATTGCCATTTAATATATTATCATACTACCGTGAGGATTTCAACCACATTTTTTATATTTTCGACATTTGCTTTATGAAATTGAGCATCATTTAACAATTTGCTAAAATTTTTTATTATAATTCAACTATTTCTAATCTCCATCTTTTTCAATAGTTTCTTGGTGTTTGCACTCTTTGTTTGAACATTCTAAATAATTGCCCTGACTTTTGCTATATTTTTTCACCATATAATTTCCGCATTTTTTGCATTTTTTTGTCGAAGGCTCTTGCCAGCTTACAAAATCACAGTCAGGATAATTAGAGCATCCATAAAATTTATTCCCTTTTTTACTTCTCTTTAATAATATATCTCCACCACATTTTGGACATGGAGCTTCAACTTTTTCTACTATAGGTTTTGTATTTTTACAATCCGGATATCCAGGGCAAGCTAAAAATTCTCCAAACCTTCCTTGCTTTATAACCATCATTCTTCCACATTTATCACAAGGAACATCGCTTATCTTATCTTCTATAGTTATTTTAGCCATTTCCTTTTCAGCTAACTCAAGTTTTTCTTTTAGAGGTTTAAAAAATACATCTACAACCTCTCTCCAACCTTCTTTTCCTTCTTCAATATGGTCAAGCTTCATCTCCATATCTGCTGTAAATTCTAAATCTACTATTTCATTAAAATACTGTTCCATTACGCTATTTACTATTTTCCCCAGTTCAGTAGGCACGAGACTTTTCTTTTCTCTTTCTACATACTTTCTACTAAGTATTGTAGTAATAGTTGGAACATAAGTACTAGGTCTTCCTATTCCTTTTTCCTCCATTATTTTAACAAAGCTAGCTTCTGTAAATCTTGCTGGGGGCTGGGTAAAATGTTGTTTTCCTAAAATGTTTGATGATTCTAGAATTTCACCCTCTTCTAATTCTGGAAGTTTTGTATTCTCTTCATCTTCATCTATGACATACTCATAAACCTTCATAAAACCATTGAATTTTATTGATGATCCACTAGCTTTAAGCTTATATTCTCCGTTTAATATATCTACGCTATATGCATTTAACTGAGCTGATGCCATTTGGCTTGCCATGAATCTATTCCATATAAGAGAGTATAATTTATACTGCTCACCTTTTAAACTTTCCTTAACCATTTCTGGCGTAATGTCTATATATGTAGGTCTAATCGCTTCGTGGGCATCTTGTATATTTTTCTTACCTTTATAATTTCTAAAACTTTCTGGTGCATATTCTGATCCAAAGTTTTCTTTTATAAATTTAGATGCAGTTTCTTGAGCCTCCGAAGAGATTCTAACTGAATCCGTTCTCATATAAGTTATAAGACCTAAAGTTCCATGACCTTTGACGTCAACACCTTCATAAAGTTGCTGTGCTATAGACATAGTTCTTTTAGTTTGGAAATTTAATTTTTTGTAAGCATCCTGCTGTAATGTACTTGTAGTGAATGGTGGAAGAGGATTCTTTGCCTTTACATATTTTTTAACCTTATCTACTTTAAATTCATTTAATTTTAAATCATTTATTATTCTATTAGCTTCCTCTTCATTTACTATATCAACCTTTTTTCCTTTTTCGTGGGATAGTTTTACTATAAACTTTTGTTTATCCTTTTTTAATTCGCAGTCAATAGTCCAATATTCCTTTGGAATAAATTTTTCTATATCTTCTTCTCTATCACATATAAGTTTAAGGGCTGCTGATTGCACTCTACCAGCGCTCAAACCCCATTTTATGTTCTTCCAAAGAATAGGACTTATTTCGTATCCAACAAGTCTATCAAGAACACGCCTTGCCTGCTGGGCATCAACTAAATTTTCATTTATAGTTCTTGGATTTTTTATAGAATTCTTTATTGCATTTTTTGTTATCTCATTAAATTCAATTCTGCATTTTTCTTTATTATCTATTTTTAATACATTTGCTAAATGCCAAGAAATAGCCTCCCCTTCTCTATCAGGGTCAGTTGCAAGATAAATCTTATCACTCTTTTTAGCAAGTCTTCTTAACTTGTCTAAAAGCTCTCCCTTTCCTCTGATTGTTATATATTTAGGATTATAGCTATTTTCTATGTCAACGCCTAATTGACTTTTAGGCAAATCTCTTACATGACCCATGGATGCTTCAACAACAAAATTTTTACCTAAATACTTTCCAATGGTTTTGGCTTTAGCTGGTGATTCAACAATTACTAAATTATGTCCCATATTAAAACTCCGATATAAAATTTTATACTTCAAATGTACATCGGAGATTTCACCCCCTACATCATATTTATTTATATTATTATCTATATATTTCGAACATAATAATTTCCACTTAGACAAAGAATGGAATTGTCAAGTTGCAACTCAAATAATAACTCATATAGCATAGTTATGTCAATATTACCTAATCTTATTAATTCGTCGATACTTATTGGATTGTCTGATATTATATTAAATATTTTATTTCTATTTTTATCTCTTATGCTTTTTATATTCTTCTTTTTTTCGAGTCCTAATTCTAAAGAAATATCTTCCATGGAGACTATAGGAATAGCACCCTCTTTAATTATTCTATTGCAACCTACACTATTTTTAGAAAAAAACGACCCTGGCAGAGCAAAAACACTTTTCCCTTGATTCAAGGCTTCCTTAGCTGTTATCATTGTGCCGCTATTCTCTCCTCCCTCTACAGCTATGACTCCACTGCTCAAACCACTTATTATTCTATTTCTTATTGGAAAGTTATAGCTAAAAGGTTTTGTTCCAGGTTGAAATTCTGATAATAATACTCCATTTTTATATATGTCCTGAAAAAGCTTGTAATTACTCTTAGGATAAACCACATCTATTCCACACCCAAAAACAGCGGTAGTTTTTAATCCATATTTCAAGGCATACCTGTGACTTAAGCTATCAATACCCATAGCACCTCCACTTATTATATTGACTTCAAAATTTGATAAATAGTTCATAAGGACTTTTGTAAAATCTTCTCCATAGGAACTGCAGTTTCTTGCTCCTACTATAGCAACAGCTTTCATATCATTTAAAATATTAATGTCACCTCTATAAAACAGCACTGGAGGCGCATCACTTATTTCACATAGCTTTCTAGGATAATTTTCTCCCTTATATATAGATATTTTTATGTCATTTTTATCTAAATATTTTTTAGTTTCCTTTATATAGTCACTATCATAATATTCTTTAAGCTTCTCTAGCCTTTTATTAGGTTTCTTGCTATAGATATTACTCCATATTGTATCTACTGTTTCGAATTCATTAATAAGCTCCCATTTTGCCTGGTTTGACATAGGGCATAAGGCAAATGTAAGTTCTTCTTTATTCAAAAGGTTCACCTCCTAAATCACTTCGTTACTGATAAACTTTCTATACTGAACAGCCTCACATATGTGTTCCTTTTTTATTTCCTTTTCTTCTTTAAGATCTGCTATAGTCCTTGATAATTTTATTAATTTATCATAAGACCTAGTTGTTAAGCTATACCTATCATATATAGTCTTTAATATATCCTCTACCTCACTGCTTAAGTAAATGAGTTCTAGTATTTCTGCATGATTTAAATCACTATTATATCTTACATTTAAACCCTTATATCTTTCTGATTGTATATGCCTAGCAGCTTCAACTCTGCTTTTTATAATTTTAGAACTCTCATTATTTTCTTTTGCCAAGTTTAATTCCCATGATTTTAAAGGCGGTACATAGGAAAAGATATCTATTCTGTCCAGGATTGCTCCCGATAATTTGCTTAGATAATTTTTTCTTTCATTGTAGGTACAAGTGCATTGCCTATTACGGTCGGTAGATAAAAAATTCCCGCATTTGCACGGATTCATGCTAGCTAAAAGTAAAAATTTGGAGGGGTATTTTATTGTACCGTTGGCTCTGCTTAGAGTTATGGATTTGTCCTCTAGCGGCTGTCTCAATACCTCAATGACATCCTTTTTAAATTCTAATATTTCATCTAAATATAACACTCCGTTGTGAGCAAGAGTGATTTCTCCCATATTAAGATCCTTTCCTCCCCCAACTATTGCAGATGTGGTGGCTGTATGGTGAGGATTTCTAAAAGGTCTATCAAATATAAGCTTATTGCTTTTAAGATTACCTGATACGCTATATATTTTGGTGGTCTCTAAGGCTTCTTCGTAAGTCAAGGCTGGGAGTATACTACACATTCTGCTAGCAAGCATGGTTTTACCTGCTCCTGGTTCTCCAAATAGTATTGTATGATGATTTCCTGCAGCTGCTATTTCTAAAGCTCTCTTATTACTTTCATGACCTGCAACCTCATTAAAATCAACTTCATTAGATGCAGAATCATTTAAATAAGGGTTATATTCCCCATTAGGCTCAACAGCCATCATATCATTAAATATAAGAAGACTTATAACTTCTCTTAAACTCTTTAAAGGATAAACCTTTATACCTTTAAGCAAAGTACATTCGTTTAAATTATCATAAGGTATTATAAAATTCTCTATTCCACTATTCTTTGCTTCTATAATTATAGGCAAAATCCCATTAACTGATCTTATGTCTCCATTTAGAGCTAGTTCACCTAAAATAAGAAATTTTTCTAGTCCATCAATAGGAATTATATCCTCTAAAGCCAATATAGATATGGCCATTGGAAGGTCCAGTAAAGTACCTTCTTTTTTTATATTGCTTGGTGCTAAATTAATTATTATCTTCCCTAAAGGAAACTTATAGCCACTATTTATAATTGCACTTCTAACTCTTTCTTTTGCTTCCTTAATAGATGCATCAGGGAGGCCTACTATATGAAAAGCAGGAAGAGATTTCCTTACATCAGCCTCTACCTCTATAATAATTCCATCTATACCTCTAAAGGTAGCTGATTTAATCTTTACTGGCATATTTTATCACCTCTATAGTGGAGTATAGACAGCTATTCTAAAATATAATCTATATTTTTTATAATTAGTTTAATTTTTTTATGCAAAAAGAAAAGGTCAAAGACACAGTTTGTCCTTAACCTTTTCTTATTTAAATTATATATATTAAATAACTACTTACTGATATTTAAAGAATTATTTTCGGAATTATTTCTTGTATACTTTAAGAATAATCCAAATAACACTAGTGCAAATGCGATACCTGCTATATTAGATACAGAGGCTGCAAGCCTAAATCCTTCTGGTGCTTGCAAAATGTAAGCAGAAGTTACAGCTGACATAAATACTGCTGGAATTGTACAAATCCAGTGATTCTTTTTAGCTTTAACCATATAAGCTGATGATGCCCAAAGCATTATCATAGCTAAAGTTTGATTTGCCCAAGAGAAATATCTCCAAATTATAGTGAAATCTATGAATGTAAGTGCAATACCTACAGCAAACATTGGAATAGCTATTTTATATCTATTCATTATATTTTCTTGCTTCATGTGTATTGAATCTGCAATAACTAATCTTGCGCTTCTAAATGCTGTATCTCCTGAAGTTATAGGACATGCTACTACTCCTAAAATTGCAAGTACAGCACCTATCTTACCCATAACTGTATTAGATATTGTATTTACAACTCCTGCTGGTCCACCGTTACTTATAGCTGCTTGAAGTCCTTCGCTTCCGCCAAAGAAAGACATAGCTGCTGCTGCCCATATAAGAGCTATAACTCCTTCTGCTATCATGGCACCATAAAATACTTTTCTAGCTTCTGATTCTTTCTTTACACATCTAGCCATAATTGGTGATTGAGTTGCATGGAATCCTGAAATTGCTCCACAAGCTATTGTTATAAATAAGTATGGGAAGATTGGAGTTCCTGCTGGATGGAAGTTTGCAAATTGAATTTCTGGAATCACATATCCTTGAGTGCATATTCCAATTCCAATGCCAAAAGCCATAATTAGAAGACATGCTCCAAATAGAGGATATATCTTTCCTATAATCTTATCAACAGGTAGTATGGTTGCTAAAATATAGTATATTATAATTAATACTATAAATAGATTTCTGCTTTGTCCTGTTAAAGTGTGAAGTAAATCAGCTGGTCCTGTTAAAAATACTACTCCTACTAATATTAATAGTACCACTGAAAATACTACCATTATTTTTCTAGGGGTTTCTCCTAGATATTTTCCTACTATGTCAGGTACATTTGCTCCATTATTTCTCATAGAAAGAATTCCAGTAAAGAAATCATGTACTGCTCCTGCAAATATGCATCCAAATACTATCCACAAAAATGCAGCTGGTCCCCATAAAGCTCCAGAGATAGCTCCGAATATTGGTCCTAAACCTGCTATATTCAAGAATTGAATTAAAAATATTTTTGGCCAACTCATCGGTACATAATCTATACCGTCTTGCATTGATTCCGCTGGTGTTTTAATATTGTCGTCAATTGCAAATGTCTTTTCTACAAATTTACCGTAGATAATATAACCTACTATAAGTGCTACTAATGATACCAAGAATGAAATCATAAAATCATCTCCTAAAATTATTTATTGATTACAGTTTAATTATAAAATGTATACATTTTCACCGAAAGATTATTAGCTTCAAAAGACAATATAGTGTCATGAAATGCATTATATGTACATAAAAAGTTCTTAATACGTTAATAATACGTGTTAAATAGACTTAAATTTATCAGTAATTGTAAATCATTAAATCCTTTAAAGCATATAATTTTATGCTATTATATATCTATCTATCATCTATAATAAGTTAATCATTATGATATGGTTCACAACACATATCATATCTTTTGTGTATACTAAATTTCTCTACATAAAAAAACCGAAGATGCTGAGATCTTCGACCTTTCTTTTAGATTTATTTAAAAAACTATTTATTAAAATTTGATACTGCATTGTTTCTGCAGGAGTTTTTATATTATCGTCTACCCCAAAAGTCTTTTCTACAAATTTACCGTAAACTATATAGCCTACTACTAATGCTAATAATGATAGTAAAAATGAAATCATATAAGTCCATCTCCTTTTAATATTTGTTTAATAATGTATACATTTTCATATGA
>JALEZF010000014.1 GCA_022773025.1 Clostridium sp.
TAGCTCCATATTATAATAGTGAACAAAGTTATGTTGTACATGACAATAATACAACAGTTAGAGAAGCTGTGGACAAGGCGATCGATTATCTTTCAAACTCTCAAGGTGATGATGGAGGATTTACTTCTTGGGGTTTAAAAAATTGTGAAAGTTCATCTCAAGTTATGGTTGCTTTATGTAGTTTGGGAATTGACCCAGTCAATGACAAGAGATTTATCAAAAATGGAAATAACATTCTTGATGGATTAATGCAGTATAGAGTTGAGGATGGGGGCTTTACTCATAGTTATGATGAGGATAAGGACAATCCTTCAGCGTCACCAGGGAAATCAAACTCTATGGCAAGTGAGCAGGCTCTATACTCTTTTATTTCATTATATAGATATCAAACTAATTTAAGGTCACTTTTTGATTTTAGACCAGAGATGACTAAAGAACAAAAAGAACAAATAAAGAAATTAGAAGAAGATATTAATTCTATGTCTGAGGATTACGGAACTATTCAAAAGTTATTTGAGGAATATCTTGAGATTCCATCAACTGAACGCTGTTATGTAAAGAATTATTGGAAACTATCCGATGCAATGAAAAAAGCAGGTATAAAAAACACTAGTGAACATTTATCAGCAGTGATGAATGAAAATACATCCCAAAAGGGTACGGTGATTAATATTTTTCAGCAACAGGCTGTTACATTAAATTTAATTTTTAATGAGAATGATTTAGAAGAATATAAAGGGCTTCCTGATAAAATGGGAACAGAATACTATGCAACTGTTATCAGACTTATAGATAAGCTTGAAGCCTCTAAAAATAATGAAGAATACAAATCTATATACGATGATTTGATAGTTAAAAAATCACAGATCGAAGGGGTCCAACGTGAAATAGAAGATATAAATGCATTTATTTTGGAGTCCCTTTACCCATTTGAGAAGATAAGCTATAAAGACAAAGATAATATAGAAAGTATTCTATACAGAATAGAGCAGCTAGATGAAAATGATAGAAATCTAGTTCTTGGATATGAGGATGTTATTCGTGGAAAAACTCAAATAACAACCCAAATAAGAGCAGTGATTATTGGAATTATAATCACTTTGATTACAGCCATATTAATCACAATTTTGATACTGCGATTTAGAAAGAAAAGAAAATGCAAAGAAGAACAACTTATGATTAATGAAGACAATGATAATGATGATTGGTAAGGTGGAAATTATGTTAAATAAAACAGAAGAAATCATGGAAGAATTAAAAAAGGCTATAGTTGGTAAGGATGACATATTAATTAAAGTTTATATGGCAATTATTTCTTCAGGGCACGTTTTGTTAGAGGATGTGCCTGGAGTTGGAAAGACAACTTTAGCATTAGCTTTTTCAAAAGTACTTGGACTAGATTATAAAAGAATGCAGTTCACGTCTGATAGTGTACCTTCAGACATCACAGGCTTTTCTATATATGATAAATCTCAAAATAGTTTTAAATATCAAGAAGGCGTTGCCATGACTAACTTTTTACTTGCAGATGAGATTAATCGTACTTCAAGTAAAACTCAGGCAGCATTACTTGAAGTTATGGAAGAAAGACAAATTACAGTAGATGGAACAACTCATTCATTACCATCACCTTTTGTCGTACTTGCAACACAAAATCCTGTAGGTTCTGCAGGAACTCAAATGCTTCCATCTTCACAGCTTGACCGTTTTATGATTAAGCTAAAAATGGGGTATCCAGATTTTAAGAGTCAAGTGAGTATTTTAAAAGAACGTCATAGCGCGAACCCTCTTGATTCTGTACAATCGGTTACTACAAGAGAGGAGATTATTGATATACAAAGGACAGTTGCAAAGATCAATGTGGAAGATTCTATTTATGAATATATAACTAGATTAGTGGAAATGACGAGAAACCATAGCTCAATTGAATTAGGAATCAGTCCTAGGGGAGCTTTAAGTATATGCCAGATGTCAAAATCACATGCCTATGTAGATGGACGTGATTATGTGGTTCCTTCAGATGTTGAGGCTATATTCTGTGATGTTAGTGCACACCGTTTGGTTATTAAACAGAAAGCAAAGATTTCAGGAGCAGATGCTTTGTCTATAGCTAAGGACATTTTATCTTCTGTAGAAAAGCCTGTTATTGGAACACGTACTGGGAAAAAACTATGATGAAAGCAAGAATTTACTATATACTTTGGATCGTATTTCTACTGATAGCAAATGTTTTTATAAATTCAGCTAGTGGGTTTATATTACTCATTGTAACTATAATAATAACCGTACTAAACTTAGCTATATACCTTTTTATATCACCTAAGATTTATATTATGGTTAGCTTTCCAGAAAATACAGATAAGAAAAAAACAGCTCATGGACATATTCAGGTGATAAATAAGGGGTGCCTGCCTTATGTGAGGGTTAAATTTATTTTATACGGTGAAAATCTATTAACTGGTGAAAAAGTTGAGTTTCCGGTTCAAGTGTCTGTGCCTTCCTTTGGGAAAATAGATATTCCAGTAAAAATAAAAGATGATTTTTGTGGAAAAATAGATTTTTCATCTACAGATATGAAAATATATGATGCATTTTTACTTGTATATAGATCAAAGTCACTTGAGGTAAGAGGCAATATGCTTGTTTTGCCAGATTGGCTATCTAGCGATGTTGCCATAAATAGTGCAAATAATACGGATTTAGAAGCAACAGATTATTCTGATTTCAAAGCTGGTTTTGATATGAGTGAGCCTTTTGGATATAGAGAGTATATACAAGGGGATAGTCCCAAAAGCATCCACTGGAAGCTCACTGAAAAGCTAGATAATTTGATTGTCAGAGAAGGTGGAAATCCAATTTCTAGGCTAGTACTCATTCTTCTAAATACAGGAGTAGAAAGCCAAGATGATTTACCAGAATATAAGGTCATAGATGCTATGATAGAGGTGAATATAGCCTTAAGTAGAATTTTATTAGCAAATGGGATTTCACATGAAATGGCTTGGCAAGATCAGAAAAATAATGAATTTGATATGTATGAAATTAATAATGAGGATGATTTGGCAGATATCATTTTAAAATTATTATCTTTACAAATTAAAGTTGATGAAAATTCATGTTTAGAGCACTACATGAAAAATTGTAAAGATCATGATTTTTCTAATATACTTTGTGTCTCTTCAGTTGTACCACCGACAGAATTGTTGCAATATCAAAGAACAACTGTGCTTTTAGTTGAAGATGAAAAGACACAAGAAGTTTATGATGATGGTAAATCTTTAATCATCCCATTTTCATCTGATAGCATTAAAACAGATTTGCTTAATATTAGGATTTAAAGGGGGCATATTATGAACAGGTCAGTGAAAAGTACATTAAAGTTTGCAAAATCTCAAGAAGAATTGTCCCTAGAATCTTCATCAAGAAATTTATGGTGGGAATGGCTTTTAGCCTTTATAGGTACTGTAAGTTTTATTAACCTATTAAGCAGTATTTTTTCTATGAAAAACACATATTTAGTGGTACTTGTTGCATCAATCTTATCTATAGGAATTCAAGTTTTATATTTCTATGGTGGGAAAATAAGAACCTTGAGTTTTGGAATTTTGTTCTTTGTAGTAGTATCAGTATTTTTATTGTATCCAAAGATTCTGGGTGGACTTTACATTACAACAAATCAGGTTTTAGATACTTTTGGAAAATGTTTTGGGAAAATCATGCCCATTTTTTCGGTGCCTGTTGTAGAGGAAGCATATACACTGTCAAATGTGATATTCATAGGCTTAGTGACATTTATTGTGACATATCCTATTACGTTTTCTATTAGAAACAAAGATATCATAGTGCCTACTATTTGCTCAGCTGTCATAATAGGGCTTTGCCTTATATTGAAATCTGAACTTCCACCTATACTTGTGATTTTGTGGAGCATTTTTGTACTTGGGGTAATACTTGGGAGGATTTGTGAAAATAAACGGATTACCTTTGTATTAGGTGGAGTTATGGGAACTATTTGTGTTCTAAGTGCAGTGCTTTTCTCCTTTACAGGATTCACAGAGAACTATGAGGGGATCGGTGTATTTTCATTAGCAAAATTTAAGATAGATACTTTAGTCCATTCTGCTAGATATGAGGACAATGATATTTTGCCTGAGGGAGATTTTCGAAATTTAAAGGCTTTTCATCCAAATGAGAAAGAAAAGCTGGAAGTTGTAATGAGTAAGCCAGATTCCCTATATTTAAGAGGCTTTGTTGGAAGTGAATATAATGGTACAGGCTGGAATAGTATTTCTAATTCTAAACTATATGAAAGCAAAGACCTTTTTTATTGGCTTCATGAAGGGGACTTTTATGGACAAACACAGATTGCAAATTTAGCACAAGCAGTGGATAGTTCAATAACGGAGGATCAGTATAATTATATATCCGTAAAAAATATTGATGCGTGTAGTAAATATATATACTCACCTTATGAGCTTCTTAGGGGAGCTACTATATCATTGCCTAAGGATAAAATAGGTGATGAAAATATATTATCTGATGGCTTTAAGGGAAATAGGTATTATAAGTACACCGCATTACTAAATCAAGTTAAAAGCTATACAGCTTTATCACAAAAATTGAACAATGAAGAAATCTCAAATGAAAAAGCCGTTGCTTCATATGTCAATAATGAAGAACATTATAATGAATTTGTATATGACACCTATTTGGATATGCCTGAGAATATCAGAAATTTATTAAAGAATCATTTAGGTGACTATGATTTGGATGGAAATACTCATTTGAATTACTATACTGCAAAACAAAATATATTGTCTTATCTAACAAGCAAAGTTTCCTATAGCACAGAGTCAACCTTTATAGATAATGGAAATGATTTTTTGCAAAACTTTTTAGAAGCTAGCTGTGAAGGATATTCTGTGCATTATGCCACAGCAGCAACTTTAATGTTTAGATATTATAAAATTCCTGCTAGGTATGTAGAAGGATTCATCATCACTCCTGATGATGTGAAGGGGGTTCTAGCAAATTCGGCGATTTCCATAGATGAAACCCATGCCCATGCTTGGGTTGAATTTTATCAAGATGGAGTTGGCTGGATACCATTTGAAGTTACTCCGCCGTATTTAAATATTATGGAAAAAGATGATGAATTATCAGGTCTTCCTAATATGGATTATGAAGAAGAAAATATGGAACAAAACGATAATAGTAATGGTGAAGAGGATGTCAATGAAGGAATAAATGAAATGGATAAGATGAAAGATCTTAGTTTTATTTTATCCATTAAGAAGATTGTATTAGGAATTGTAGGTTTAATATTATTAGTAATATTAATGATAATCTTCTATAAAAGAGTAAAGCTTAGAAAAAGACTAAAAACTTTTGAAGGATCCGATATTCGTCAAAGCATAATTGAAATATTTTCTTATACAGTAGATATGATGATAATAACAGGTGTGATAAAGGATGAGAGTGAAATATATGAAGAAAATATGTCTTTAGCACAGTGGTTAAAAGAGGATATAAGAGAGTTTAAAAATGCACTGGAAATATATGAAGAAGCTAGATATAGCAGACATGAGATGGATTTATTAAAGAGGCAAATTTTGAGTGATGCAAAAGACAAAGTGCAAAATAAGATTCGTATAAGTGCTAAGTTTTTTAGTAAACTAAAATATCGATTATTATATTGTATCTATTAATATTGGAGGGAGCATGATGAAAAAAGATATATTGGGAATTTTTGCTCTTATACTCTTGATTTCTGTACTTATAATGGGTACTGATATTCAATCAGTAGATGAATATTATATGACTCACATCGATGATATTACGGAAAGCAGTGAAACTGTAACTGTTAGTATACGCTGCGATACGGTGCTAAACAACTATGATAAACTACCCCAAAAATTAAAGAATAGTAAACTAATTCCAGATGATGGTGTGATTCTTGATACTACAGAATATGTTCTAAGACATGGGGATACTGCCTTTGATGTTTTAGAACGTGCGGTTCGATATAATCGTATTCAGATGGAGTACCAGGGCGCTGACAAAAACAGCTTTGGAAGCGTTTATATTCAAGGAATTAATTATTTGTATGAGTTTTCTTGTGGTCCTTTATCTGGGTGGATGTATTTGGTAAATGGGGAGTTTCCTAACTATGGTTGTTCTAATTATAAGTTAAAAGATGGAGATGTGATTCAGTGGGTTTACACCTGTGACTTAGGAAAAGATGTTGGATGTAAATGGAATGAAACAAAGTAAACTTAAGAAGATAAGAAGGTGAGATTTATGAAAGCATTTGGTTCGTATCATCCCACGTTGTTGATGATTTACTTTCTAGGGATGCTTCTGATTGCTGTGTTTGCAGTTAATCCTGTGATGCTAGTAATGGCGCTTAGTGGTGGGATTTGCTTTTGTTCTATAATGGACAGCTCTAAGGAAACTTTAAATAACTTTTTATTTTATATACCATTATTTTTTATGATTGCTATAGTAAATCCATTGCTTTCACATAATGGAATTACACCACTATTCTTTTTAAATGGAAATCCTGTTACTTTAGAAGCAATATTGTATGGTCTTGACATTGCAGTGATAATTGTTGCAATTATGTATTGGCTTAAATGTTATAACCGTGTCATGACTAGTGAAAAAATATTGTATTTATTTGGAAAAATAATCCCGAAATTTTCTCTGTTTTTATCATTGATATTAAGATTTATTCCATTGTTTAAATCTCAAATCAAAAAGGTAAACGAAACGCAGAAATCTATGGGGCTTTATTCATCTAAAAGTTATGTGGATAAAATCGGGAGTTCTATAAGAGTGTTTTCAGCAATTTTAATGTGGTCCATAGAAAATGCCGCTGACACTGGGGCTTCTATGAAGGCAAGAGGATATGGATTAAAGGGTCGTAGTCATTTTTCTATGTTCCACTTCTCTTTGCAGGATGGTATTTTGATGATTTTTATTATTGTGGATTTAGCAATAGTGATATCAGGTATGGTGTTTAATTTGACGGGATTTTACTTTTATCCAAGAATGGCAGCAATACCAAATACACCATTTGCATGGATATCATATATCCTATTTGGAATTTTATGCTTCCTTCCATTTATGATAGAAATTAAGGAGAATTTAAAATGGAAATATTACGTATCGAAAATTTAAGCTTCCGTTATGCGGCAGCAAAAAAAGCTGCATTAAATGATATCTCCTTTTCCGTTAATTCTGGAGATTTTGTAGTTATTTGTGGAGAGTCAGGATGTGGGAAAACAACTTTATTAAAGCTTTTGAAAAGAGAGCTATCTCCTTATGGTGAGAAAAAGGGAAAAATTATGTACTGTGGCATTGAGCAGAATGAGCTTGATGAACGAACTTCTGCTTGTCATATTGGATATGTTCTTCAAAATCCAGAAAATCAAGTTGTCACAGATAAGGTGTGGCATGAACTTGCCTTTGGATTAGAGAGTCTGGGATACCCAACAGCAACAATTAGGCGAAGAGTATCAGAAATGGCAAGCTACTTTGGGATCCAATCTTGGTTTAGAAAAAATACAAGTGAGCTTTCTGGAGGGCAAAAGCAGATGCTAAGCTTGGCATCTATCATGGTTATGCAGCCTAAAATATTGATTTTAGACGAGCCTACCTCCCAGCTAGATCCAATTGCAGCCGCTGATTTTATAGGAACATTACAGAAATTAAATAGGGAATTAGGACTAACGATAATTTTAGTGGAACATCGTTTAGAGGATGTATTTCCAATTGCAGATAAAGTCATGTTATTAGAGGAAGGATGTATAACTCTCTTTGATGTTCCAGAGAAGGTTAGTACTGAGCTGCATAAGATTAATGGAGAACATAAGATGCTTGCAGGTCTTCCTAGTGCTGTTCGAATTTTTCATGGTCTAAATATAGAAGGCATGTGCCCTTTGACAGTAAAGGATGGACGCAAATTTCTAGAAGAAAACTTTGATTCAAAAGTAGATTCACTAGAAAGCACTACTTATTGTCATAGTGAAAATACAGTACTGGAAATGAAAAATATATGGTTCCGCTATGAGCGTAATCTGCCAGATGTATTGAGAGGAGTAACTTTTTCTGTCTATGAGGGAGAAAACTTTTGTATATTAGGTGGAAATGGTACTGGAAAAACAACAACTCTGAAGGTGTTGGCTGGAATAAAAAAAGCATATAAGGGTAAGACTTTAGTACAAGGCAAAAAGATATCCGAATTCAAGGGGAATTCTTTGTATCGTCATAACATTGCACTACTTCCACAAAATCCACAGCTAGTATTTTTGAAAAAAACAGTACTTGAGGATTTTAATGAAATCTGCAAAGTAATGGAGTATGAAAAGGATGAAAAAGAAACTTTAATTGAAGATATTTCAAAAAAATTAGGAATAGGGCATCTCTTAGATTGTCATCCATATGATTTAAGTGGAGGTGAGCAGCAAAAAGCAGCTCTAGCAAAAATGCTTTTATTGAAACCGAAGATTCTTTTGCTAGATGAGCCTACTAAAGGTATAGATGCCTATTCAAAGCAAACCTTATCTTTAATATTAAAAGATTTGAAGAAAGAAGGAATAACAATTGTTATTGTCACACATGATATAGAATTTGCAGCTATAAATGCTGATAGATGTGCCTTATTCTTTGATGGTGAAATTACATCCATTGATACTCCAAGGAAATTTTTTGCTGACAATAATTTTTATACAACCTCAGCAAATAGAATTGCTAGAAATCTTTATAAAGATGCTATCACCTGTGAGGACGTTATTAAACTTTGCAAGATGAATGGATTAAAAAGTTAAGTAAAGTGATATAATCAGGAATCGAGGGGAAGAGAAACAGATTATGAATGATGAAAATAAGATAAAAGCAGTTGAACTGCTACAAAATAAATCAATGGAACTTGGCAGATTGCCTAAAAAAAGTGATTTTTCAACAGAAATTTCAAGCTTCATTAGGCAAATACTTGGACCATGGCCACGTGCCTTAGAGGCTGCGGGATTAAAAGAAGTAAGTCCTGTATATCTTAGTAGAAAAGACCACGCTAGAGCCAAGCGAATCAAGAAAAGAAGTAAATGCAAAACATGATGTTAAATTAGCGTATTTTACCTTTGTATATACAGAATAAATAAAAGACCTGTCACAGCTATGATATGGACATCATAAGTTAGATCTAAAAATCTAACTTATGGTGGTCAGTTCATTACGACAGGTCTTTTGATGTGCAAAATTATAAATTAAGATACTTTTGAGCCTTTTTCTTCATCTGGATGAGCAAGTTTCTTTTTATAGAATACTGCAAAGCAAGTTACTGTAGTTAATACGGCTATTATATCAGCTACTGGCTCAGCAGTTAGTACTCCCAATAATTTGTTTTCGAAGAAGTTTGGAAGTATGAATATAAGAGGTATTAAAAGTATTATTTTTCTAAGTAGTGCTAGTATTAAAGAAATCTTTGCTTGTCCTAAAGCTAAGAAAGTCTGCTGGCAAGCTATTTGAGCACCAAATATAGACATTCCTATAAAGTAGATTCTTATGCTCCACACTGTTATTTCCATAAGCTTTGGGTCATTGTTGAATATTCTTACAAAGAATTCTGGGAATAGCATAAGAAGTCCACAACCTACAAGAGTAAGAGTTAATGAGCTTATTAGAAGAAGCTTAAAAGTTTTCTTAACCCTATCCATATTCTTGGCACCGAAGTTATAACTGATTATAGGCTGAGCACCTTGAGTTAGTCCTTGAAGTGGAAGAGTCAGCATCTGCATTATACTGCTCATTATTGTCATAGCACCTACAGCTAAATCTCCGCCATAAGCTTGAAGCTTTGTATTTAGAGATATAAGTACTAAGCTTTCAGTAGACTGCATTATAAATGGTGATACACCTAAAGCCATAACTGGAAGAATTACATCAGGTTTAATAGGCAAATATTTTTTTCTTATCTTTAAGATACTCTTCTTTCCAAACAAGAATTTTAATACCCATATAGCAGAAACAGTTTGAGCTATTATAGTTGCTAGAGCTGCTCCTTTAACTCCCATGTCAAAGCCAAAGATTAAGATTGGATCTAAAACTATATTTATAACAGCGCCTATAAGTACTGTTGTCATACCAACATTTGCAAAACCTTGAGTATTTATAAATGGATTCATACCTAGAGCAATCTGAACACAAACTGTTCCGATAAGGTATATGCTTAAATAATCTAGAGCGATACCTATAGTTGCATCACTAGCTCCGAAGGCCCACAAAATCTGCTCTTTAAATATCATAAAGATTACAGTAAGAATTAATCCTAGAATTATTAAAGTAGAAAAACAATTGCTTAAAATATTTTCAGCACCGTCATTATCATGTTCGCCCATTTTGATAGCACAACGAGGAGCCCCTCCCATACCGATAAGTGAACTGAAAGCAGAAACTATTATTATAATAGGAAAAGCAACACCAACACCAGCCATAGCGATGTCTCCACCTGGAAGTCTTCCTATAAATATTCTATCTACTATGTTGTATAAAACATTAACAAGCTGGGCTATTATAGCTGGAACAGATAGCTTTAAAAGAAGTTTTCCAACGCTACCCTTGCCCAAATTAATAGAGTTTTTTGACATAAATTATTCCTCCTAAAAGTATTTTAGTAAAATATAAAATTACAATAATATAATGATACTACAAATTAGTCTTTTTGTTAAATGAATTTGAGTTCATTTAATAAAAATTTTAAATATACTGGAGAAAACGTATAACCATATTATGATTATATTTTTTATATGATATAATTTAATAGGTTTTAAAGCCATAATCATAAAGAGAATTTATTTTATAACAAGGAGAGAGCATGGAACTATACGTTACAGATTTAGATGGGACACTACTAAGCAGCAGTAAAGAAGTATCAAAGACCTCTCAGGAATTATTAAATAACCTTATAGATGAGGGATTAGAGTTTACTGTTGCCACAGCTAGAACCCCTGCTACAGTTTCTGATATATTAAAGGGAGTTGATATTAGACTTCCAGTTATACTTATGAACGGTGTTGTGACTTATGACCTTCATAAAAATCAGTATTTAGATATAAAAGATATGAAAAAGAAGGATGTATTAACAGTCTTAAAGGTTCTAAAGGACTACAAAAGAAGCGCCTTTGTATATGGAATAAAGGACAATAAACTTTACGTTTATCATCAAGATTTTGCATATGACTGCGAATATAATTTTTATAAGGAAAGATGCATGAAACCTCTAAAGGAGTTCGTGAAAGTTGATGAATACGAAAAGCTTATAGAGGATAGTGCTATTGTGAATGTGTTGATTTTTGACACTTTAGATAATATCGAAAATATGTACAAGTCCTTAGAAGGAATAAAAACCATGACTTGCAATTATTATGAGAATATATATGAAAAGGGAGCATATTTTTTGGAGATATACAGCAGTGAAGCTTCAAAGGCAAATGCCATAAAAAGTTTATCTCATTTAAGAAAAGATGATAAGATAATATGCTTTGGAGATAATATAAATGATATACCAATGTTTCAGGTGGCTGACGAAGGTTATGCTGTGGATAATGCTGTAAGAGAACTTAAAAACATAGCAACAGCCGTAATAGATAGCAATAATGAAGATGCTGTGGCAAAATTTATAGAAAAGCGATTTAAAAGCTAAAAAATATATTATATCTACAAAGATTTACAATTTACATCTTAAAAAATTTGTGTAATAATAAAAAAATGTGAATTTATAATAGGTTAAGGCGGTAGTAGAAATGAAGATAGGATTTGATCATAAAAAGTACCTTGAAGAACAATCAAAATATATTTTAGAGAGAGTAAACAACTATGATAAGCTATACTTAGAGTTTGGTGGAAAGCTTATGTTCGATATGCATGCTAAAAGAGTCCTTCCAGGCTTTGATGAAAATGCAAAGATAAAGCTGCTACAAAAGCTTAAAGGAAATGCGGAAATCATAATATGCGTATATGCTGGAGATATCGAAAGAAACAAGATAAGAGGCGACTTTGGTATAACATATGACATGGATGTACTAAGACTTATAGATGATTTAAGAGCTTATGGACTAGATGTAAACAGTGTTGTTATAACAAGATATGAAGGACAGCCATCAACTACAGTGTTTATAAACAAACTTGAGAGAAGAGGCATAAAGGTCTACAAGCATGAAGCTACAAAGGGATATCCAACGGATGTAGACACTATAGTAAGTGACGAAGGATATGGAAAGAACCCATACATAGAAACTACAAAACCTATAGTTGTTGTTACAGCACCGGGACCAGGAAGCGGAAAGCTTGCTACATGTTTAAGCCAGCTATATCATGAGCACAAGAGAGGAAACGTTGCAGGATATTCAAAGTTTGAAACTTTCCCAGTGTGGAATGTACCTTTAAAGCACCCATTAAATATAGCTTATGAAGCTGCTACAGTGGACTTGAAAGATGTAAACATGATTGATCCGTTCCATATGGAAGCTTACGGCAAAATGGCTGTAAACTATAATCGTGATGTGGAGACCTTCCCTGTACTTAAGAGAATAATAGAAAAGATAACGGGAGAAGAATCCGTATACCAATCCCCAACAGACATGGGCGTAAATAGAGTTGGATTTGGAATAACTGATGACGAGGTAGTTAAGGAAGCTTCAAGACAAGAGATAATAAGACGTTACTTCAAAACAAGCTGTGAATACAAAAAGGGCTATGTTGACAAGGAAACTTTCCAAAGATCTAAGCTTATAATGGAAGAGCTAAATCTTAAGGAAAATAACAGAATAGTTGTAGAGCCAGCAAGAGTATATGCTAAAGAACTTAATGAGAATTCAGAAAAGAGTGAGCTTTGTACAGTTACAGCCTTAGAACTTGAAGATGGAACTATACTTACAGGAAAGAGCTCAGAGCTTATGGATGCTTCTGCAGCAGTTATAATAAATGCTATAAAATACTTAGCAGGAATAGCAGATGGAATATACCTTTTATCTCCAGTTGTCTTAGAACCAATTCAAAAATTAAAAGAGAAGACTTTTGGAGACAAGAGAACAGCTTTAAGTGGAGAAGAGATTCTTATTGCCTTAAGCATATGTGCAGCAACAAATCCTATGGCAGAAGTGGCTATGTCAAAACTTCCATTATTAAAGGGATGTCAGGCACACTCAACTACAATACTTTCATCAAATGATGAGCAGACTTTTAGAAAACTTGGAATAGACATAACTTGTGATGCTGAATACCAAAGTGAAAGTTTATTCTACGGAAACTAAATTAATTAAGAATTTAAAATTAAAAATATAAGATTCATGATAAAACTCCCTTAAGGGAGTTTTATTTTTGTATAAAAAGTAAATTTGTGGCATAAAACATGACTTTTTCATAAATGCAAGTTCTATAATAAATTCTTAGAGCAGACTATAATGATATTAGATAAAATTTGAGATTTAGAAAATGAAATTAAGATAGTAGTTTAAGGGGGATTAAAGGCTACTGTTTTATTCAACAATAAGAAAACGTTTAAAAGGGGGGGATGTCATGAATAAAACCTATATGAAAGATGTATTTATAGCTGGATTTGCCTTATTTGCAATGTTCTTTGGTGCAGGAAATTTAATTTTTCCGCCATATTTGGGGTGGAGCAGTGCTTCTAATTGGTTTGTGGGATTTTTATGTTTTATAATAGCGGATATTGGACTTAGTATGCTTGGTATTATTGTTGTTGGTAAAATTGGAAAAGGAGCACAAGGTGTAACAGAACCTCTTGGAAAATTCTTTTCTGTGCTTCTTTTAGTTGCAGATGTTATATGCCTTGGACCTCTTATTGCTATACCAAGAACAGCAGCTACAACTTTTGAATTTGCTATAGTACCTAATTTCCCACAAATGAGTAGCTGGATATTTTCAATAATATTTTTTGCTTTAGTAGTTGCATTAAGTATAAAGCAGACAAAGGCAGTAGATATAGTTGGAGCAGTTTTGGCGCCAATTATGTTTATAGCTTTGATACTTCTTATTGTAAAAGGAACATTATCACCTTTAGGTTTTGCT
The DNA here is from genome assembly GCA_022773025.1 of Clostridium sp. Classification (GTDB taxonomy): domain Bacteria; phylum Bacillota; class Clostridia; order Clostridiales; family Clostridiaceae; genus Clostridium_X. The sequence continues at coordinate 14,089 of JALEZF010000014.1, forward strand.
GAAAGGACAACAGTTTTAGGGAATGTTGTATCTGATGGAATAAAAGCAGGATATCAGACCATGGATATGATGGGAGCTATAATAATGGCACTTGCTCTTACATTCAGTATGAAATCTAAAGGATATACTGAACCAAAACAGCAATTTAAAATGATTTCTCAAGCGGGCATTATTTCATCTATAGCTCTTTTTTGTGTTTATGGTGGATTAGCATATTTAGGTTCCACAGTTTCATCAGTTTTTCCATCAACTATGAGTCAAGCGGAATTACTTATTGCTATAACAAGTGGACTTTTAGGCAGGGAAGGAATAATACTTCTTGGAGTTATAGTAGCCTTTGCATGTCTTACAACAGCTATAGGACTTTTATCTAGTTCCTCAACTTTCTTTGAAGAGATTTCCAATGGGAAGCTTAAATATAAGACAAATATATTAATAGGGGCAGTCCTCAGCTGCATAGTATCAAACCTTGGAATATCTGCCATAATAAACTTTGCAGCACCTATTCTTGACCTAATATATCCAGTGCTCATAGTACTTATAGTTCTTGGCGCCTTTAATGGGAAAATTAAAAATCTTAATATTCATAAAGCAGCCTCTTTAGGAGCCTTTGCAGTATCACTAGCAACTCTTATTCAAAATATAACAGGGCTCAATTTAGGCGTAAATATGCTGCCATTAAATGAGATTGGCTTTGGATGGCTAGTTCCATCAGTAGCAATGGGAGTAATAGGTTCATTCATTAAGAAGTCAGAAGTTTATGTGGAAAATATCTTGCAAAAAGAAGCATAATATGAGAAGAGTGATATTGGTGATTTTAGAAAATTAATATAAAAATAAGAGTGATGTTCTAAAATGATTGTTTTATTTTAGAACATCACTTTTTTAAGCTGGAAGTTTCTTCAGAATTAGCTCAATAATTAAATATACATCATAAATAAAAATTGCTCCCATAAAAATAGAATGAAACGCTGTTTTCTTTTCAAATTTAAAGTTATTAGGAAGAATTTTTGTGCTATCACTCTTATTAATTGCAATGGTGATTTCTTTGCCAACTGAATCACCTAAGGCTGTTCTTATATTTTCAGTTAACAATTTGTCCTCAAAATAGTACTCAATAGTGCTTTGATATGAACCAGATTTACCACTTGGATAAAAGTTTATATTTGTTATAATTCCATTAGCTGCTATATAATCATTCTTATGAAATAAATAATCCAGATAAAAACGACTATCCATCAGTAAAGTCATCACAACCAAAAGTAAACATATAACCAAACTTTTCTTTTTATCAAAATTAATTTTCATTAGTTCTCCTATATCTTACTTCATTAAGAAGCTTTCCTCCTATATTTAGTTCGTTGACTGTTCCGTCAAAGTAAAAACCCATTTTCTCATAAAATGTTCTAGCAGAAAGATTTTTTTCGAAAACCCATAAAGATACATTAGAATAACCTCTATTTTTAAGCTCTTCTAATCCCCAATTCATAATAACTTGTCCTATGCCTTTATGATAGTATTCAGGAGCTAGATAAAGTCCCCAAATTTCACCAAAGGAAGAATCCATATCTTTATCTCTGCATTTTCCAAGACAAATGAATCCTAGAGGAATTTCATCTTTAAAAATTATAGCATCCTCCTCCCATCCTTCAAATAAGGACTTCTCAAAGAATCTGGTCCTTTTTTCAGCTGTCATATTATCTAGAACCTCATCAGGAACTAAATCTTTGTAAGCAACCTTCCAAGAGCTGGAATGAATTTCACCTAGAATAGGAGCATCTTTTATCGAAGCATAACGAATAGAATACATCACAATCACCTCTAAACCATAAAATGTTAATTGTTTTATATTGTACATCAGAAAGTTTTGAAATTCAAGGATACAAAAGTAAAATCTAACTATAGAAAATCAGCTGTATCACTAAAACTTTCTAGAAGCGAAATCAACTTTTCACTTTTATCTACCTAACTCTTAACTTTTCATGTTGTTTTGATGTATGATTAATATGTAGAAATAACAAAGTGGGGTGCTATTATGGAATATAGAATTTTGGGGAAAAGTGAATTAAAAATTTCTGCTGTTGGGTTTGGTGGAATACCTATTCAAAGAGGAAGTGTAGAGGAAGCTAAGAAAGCTATAGTTAGAGCAAAAGAGCTTGGAATAAATTTTATAGATACTGCAAGAGGATACACAGTGTCAGAAGAATTTATAGGTGAAGCCTTAGAGGAAACACGTGACCAGTGGATAATAGCTACTAAAAGTATGGCTAGAGATAAGGCATCTATGGAAAAAGATGTAGATATAAGCTTAAAGAATTTGAGGACAAACTATATAGATTTATACCAGCTTCATAATATAAAGACTAAAGAGGACCTTGAAAAAGTTTTAAGTGAAGAAGGGGCATATGAAGCTTTGATAGAAGCTAAAAAAGCGGGAAAGATTGGGCATATAGGACTTACATCACACAGCTTAGAGCTTCTTGAATATGCTATAGAACTTGATAAATTTGAAACTATTATGTATCCATATAATATAGTAGAAAATCAAGCAGATGAATTGTTTAAAAGAGCCGAAGAGCTTAATATAGGTGTAATTGCAATGAAGCCACTAGCAGGGGGAGCTATAGAGGATGGATCCTTAGCTTTAAAATTCATAAGAAATAATGGATGTGTTACAGTTGCTATACCTGGTATGGGAAATTGCAAGGAAGTTGAAGAAAATGCTAAAGTATACGAAATAGATTCAAAACTTACAGAGGATGAAATTAAAAAAATAGAAGAAATCAAAAATAGCCTTGGAACTGAATTTTGTAGAAGGTGCGGATATTGTGCACCATGTCCTCAAGGGATAGATATACCAAGTATGTTTATATTTAGTGGATATAAGGAAAGATACGGACTTGGAGCTTGGGCTGAAGATAGATATTTCGCACAAAAAAATAGGGCAAAGGACTGTGTAGAATGTGGAGCTTGTGAGAAAAAATGTCCTTACGAACTACCTATAAGGAAGATGCTTTCAAAAGTTAGAAGAACTTTTAACGAGTAGAAAAAATGAGTTTTAGAAATTAAGTGTAATAATGGGCATAAAATACATTCCATAAAAATACATGTAAACATTTAAATATTAATAAACTCATAATTATAACAAATTGCCACAATAAAAACTACTAATTTTTAAAAAAATTTTCGAAAAAATGTAGAGAAACATGGCTATTATTTGATAAAATAGTAAAGTGGATGGACAAGGCCTAGGCCAATGTCAAAACACTCTTCAAAAGATGTTTAAACTTTTCACAAGGAAGGAGAAATTTAACAATGATGTATTCAGCAGAAGTTAAGGAAATGTGTACATTAGCAAAAGGACCTAACCACGGTTCAGCACCAATTCCTCAAGAGGGTAAATGGGTTCAATCTAAAGAAGTAAAAGATATTTCGGGATTAACTCATGGAATAGGTTGGTGTGCACCTCAACAAGGAGCTTGTAAGTTAACTTTAAATGTTAAAGATGGAATAATTCAAGAGGCATTAGTTGAAACAATAGGATGTTCTGGTATGACTCACTCAGCTGCAATGGCTTCAGAAATATTGCCAGGAAAGACTATATTAGAAGCATTAAACACAGACCTAGTTTGTGATGCTATAAACACAGCTATGAGAGAACTATTCTTACAAATAGTTTACGGAAGAACTCAAACTGCATTCTCAGAAGGTGGACTTCCAATAGGAGCAGGTCTTGAGGACTTAGGAAAGGGATTAAGAAGCCAGGTTGGTACTATGTACGGAACTCTAGCTAAAGGCCCTAGATACTTAGAAATGGCTGAAGGCTATGTAACAAGACTAGCTATAGATGCAAACGATGAAATCATAGGATACGAGTTTGTTCACCTTGGTAAGATGATGGAAATGATCACTAAGGGAATGGAAGCAGCTGAAGCTTTAGAAAAAGCAAAGAGCACTTATGGAAGATTCACTGAAGCTGTTAAGTATGTAAATCCAAGACACGAATAATAAAGGGAGGTTACTCAGAGATGGCATTATTTGAAAGTTATGAAAGAAGAATAGGTCAAATAACTCCAGTACTTGAAAAGTACGGTATAGAGTCATTAGAAGCTGCTAGAGAACTTTGTAACTCTAAAGGTTTTGACGCATATACAATAGTAAAGGAAACTCAACCAATAGCATTTGAAAATGCTGCATGGGCATACACTTTAGGTGCTGCTATAGCAATAAAGAAGGGATGCACTAAGGCTGCTGATGCTGCTGAAGCAATCGGAGAAGGATTACAAGCATTCTGTATTCCAGGATCTGTTGCAGATGACAGAAAAGTTGGTTTAGGACACGGAAATTTAGGAGCAATGCTTCTAAGAGAAGAAACTAAATGTTTTGCTTTCTTAGCAGGACACGAATCTTTTGCTGCTGCAGAAGGTGCTATAAAGATAGCTGAAAAAGCTAACAAGGTAAGAAAAGAGCCACTAAGAGTTATATTAAACGGTCTTGGAAAAGACGCTGCTTATATAATCTCAAGAATCAATGGTTTCACTTACGTTCAAACTAAGTTCGACTACTATACTTCAAACTTAGAAGTTGTTAGAGAAGTTGCATTCTCAAATGGTCCAAGAGCTAAGGTTAAATGTTATGGATGTGACGATGTTAGAGAAGGTGTTGCTATAATGCATGCTGAGGGAGTTGACGTATCAATAACTGGAAACTCAACTAACCCAACAAGATTCCAGCACCCAGTTGCAGGAACATACAAGAAAGAATGTGTACAAGAAGGCAAGAAGTACTTCTCAGTTGCATCAGGTGGTGGTACTGGAAGAACTCTTCACCCAGATAACATGGCTGCAGGTCCAGCTTCTTACGGTATGACAGATACTATGGGAAGAATGCACTCAGATGCTCAATTCGCAGGTTCATCATCAGTTCCAGCTCACGTTGAAATGATGGGACTTATCGGAATGGGTAACAACCCAATGGTTGGAGCTACTGTTGCAGTTGCAGTTGCTGTTGAAGAAGGTATGAATAAGTAGTATTATCAAGGCTTTAAGCTATATTTAATAATTTTAAGGCTTACACAAATAAAACATAAAAACAAATGAAAAACATGAAATGTCAACGTATTGTCAACGGATTTTTTCGCGTTGACAGTTCATGTTGACAGATATAAAAGAGTAATATTAGATTGCTCTTTTTTTATTTAATACCTTTATAGCATCTCTTCTCATTTTATCTGTAACATGAGTGTAAACTTCTAAAGTTATTTCTACTTTTTTGTGGCCTAATCTTTCCTGAACTACCTTGGCATTAACGCCTTCACTTAACAGCATTGTAGCATGAGTATGCCTTAAACTATGATAATCTAAATCTTTAATACCAAGATCATAATGTATAACTCTAAAACAATGCTGCATAACCCTTGGTTGTATATAGGTGCCATTTTCACGTACATTTATAAGATTTATGTTAACTCCTTCAGCTTCATTTATCTGGTTTAAATCGTTAACTTTTAATTGGACATAATGTTCTCTGTAGAACTCTTGAGCCCTATCTGAAATATCTTTGTATTTCTTTAAGATTTCAAACATAGTATCGTCAAGATCTATTGTCCTATCACTCTTATATTTAGTACCTGTAAAATACCAGTGGTTATCCTTCCATTGAACTTGCTTATTTATAACTAAAGTCCTTTTATTAAAATCAATATCATCCCAAGTTATTGCAAAAGCTTCGCCAAGTCTTACTCCACATCTATATGCAAGTTGTAAAGGCAAGTGGCAGGAATGTCTAAATGGGAACCGTTTAATTATAGTTTCAAACTCTTTTGGAGATATAACAATTTTATCCTTTTTTCTACTTTCAGTTTTAGGAATAGCTCTAGTAAGTGGAAGTTTTACAGCGGACATAGGACTAAGTTTTATAAACATTAATGGTTCAACAGCATAGTTAAGAGCTCCGCTTAATATCCCTTTAATAACAAGTAGCGTATTTCTACTAAAGCCTTCATTAAATTTTTTGTTTATAAAAGATTGTAATATAGCTGGAGTTAAGGCCTTTAACTTATATAATCCAAGATCAGGTTTTATATATAATTTTATTTTCTTGCTATAGTTATCAACTGTAGTTTCTTTTAGATTTACTTTTGCATATTCTTTGAGCCAATAATCTAGATAATCACTAAATGACATCTCAGATGGAGTAAAGGTTAAGCCACAGTTGTTATATTCTGATAAAGCTTTTGTTCCAGCTTCTAAAGCCTCCTTTTTAGTTCTAAAACCACTTTTAGTTATTTGTTTTCTTTTACCATCAATAGCAGCAGCTTCAAATTGATATTGCCAGGTCTGCCCACGTTTTCTTGTATTTACGGTTGCCAAACTGATACCTCCTTAGTTTAAATTATTTAATTTATCTAAAATATTCATAGCAGATTCACATAAAATCACCACCTTTACGAATGTATGTTCTGTTGAAAAATAAAAAAATTTATAGGTTAGATAGCTGAAACAGTGTGTCGTAGGGAACTTCAACATAACTAGCAATTTGTTCTAAAGTCATTCCTTCTATTTCAGTTGATATCAAATCAAAGCGTATTCCCTTTAAGGCTAATGCAAAGTAATTAGCTTGTCGCTCTAATTTACCTATATTTATATATTTAGAACTAGGAATACTAGTATGTAAAATAGCATGTCCTAGTTCATGCCTCAACTTAAATTCTTCATCATATCCATATAAATCATTTCGGATAAAGATAACCTCATATCCATAATAATTACGATAATAAATAGAATCATTTCCACTTAGTAAATAAGAATTTTTTTCGAGTTTTTCAATTTTAATATTAAGATATCTACATAGTTCATATGGACTATTAGTGTTATACATATCTACAATTCCATCTACAATATTATTAATCCATATCATATAATCCCCACCCTTGTTGCTATTTCTTTTGTTTTCTGCTGTATTTATACCCCAATAATTCAGCTTGTTCTAGCATTTCATTTGCAAAATTCAATATATCCTCATCACTCATAATGTGTGGATTAAATCCTCCATATCCAAAAATTTGATGTTTAGTAACATATGTTCTCGCTTCTTCTGGATTAGTAAACTTTTTAGGAATAGTAGGAAAAGTGTTTTCAACATTTGAAGTAGAAGCTTCATCTTCCAACAATTCACTTATAATTACATTTAAAGCAGTAGCAATTGCTTTTAAAGTATCAACACTAGCATTATATCTATCTTTCTCAATATCTGCTAAGTAAGAACGTGATATATTAGCCTTTTCTGCAAGTTCTTTTTGAGTTAATCTCCTCAATTTTCTTAAATCTCTAATTTTACTACCAATACTCATTTTAATACCTCCATGTCGAACATACCGACTTGATAAGTATATTATAGTGCATTAAAGTCGGTAATACAATACAGTAAATGACGGAAATACAAGTATAGAAGAGCAATATAGAGATTTAGCTAGCTAATTTTAATAAATGCTCAATTATGGTTGGAAATACTAGGAATTTCATCTTTACAATATGACGGAAATACAATACAATAAGTTTGAAAGGAGGGGAGAATATGAAAGCTGAAATATCAAAATCATTAGGAATTATGATTAAAGAAGCGAGAGAAAAGCTGTCATTAACTCAACAAGATCTGTCAGATAAGACTGATATATCAAGAAATTATATTTCCGATATTGAATGTGGCAGATATGTGCCAAGTGTTGAAAAGTTATTATTACTAGCTTCATGCTTAAATTTAGACTTAAATTTACTTAAAAATGACGGAAATACAATATAAGGAGGGGTATTATGGGAGAAATACTTTACACAGTAAAAGAAACATCAAAAATACTTAAAACTAATACTGACTATGTTTATTCGCTAATAAAGAAAGGGTATTTAAGATGTCTGAAGTTAGGTAGCTATAAAATCAGAAAATCAACAATAGATGAATTTTTAGCAAAGTATGAAGGCTTTGATTTATCTGATTTAGATAATGTCAAGGAATTAGAGTTGTAAGGAGGGTGATAATGGTGTTTCCACAGGCAGTTAACTATCTTACAGTTTATTCACTCATAGTTATCAGCTTCATAATGGTTCATGATGTAGTCCAAGCTATGAGATCTAGGAATAAAAGAATAAAACTTTGGAATGTTATTTTTCTAATACCCACATTTATATTATTAGCCAATTCGATATGAGGTGTAGATATGGGAATGAGTAAGGAGGAGTTCATGAAACGATATAAAGCGGACATGGAGAAGAAAGCAAAAGAAAAAGAGTATGACTATAGAAATTATGTAACAAATCTTCATCTAAGAAGAAATAAGAAAGGAAGGTT